>NZ_JBEYKR010000042.1:0-47095 GCF_040703535.1 Streptomyces sp. NPDC007346 | reverse complement strand
GGTAGATCTCCAGGCCCGAGGCGCCGGGGCGCGCTTCACCGTAGCAGCGCTCGGAGCGCGGGGTCTCAGATCTCCCCGAGCGTGACCTCGGCCGTCCTGCTGTCGCCGTCCCGCGTGTAGGTCACGGTCACCTTGTCGCCCGGCTTGTCGCTCGCCAGGGCCTCGGAGAGCGCGGTGATGGTGGTGACACCGGTGTCGCCGATCTTCGTGATGATGTCCCCGGCCCGCAGCCCGGCCTGGTCCGCCGCGCCGTCCGGGTCCACGCTCACCAGCGCCACCCCGGCCGGCCGGTAGGAGCCGTCGACGACCGTACGGGCGGTGATGTTCAGGGCCGCCCGGCCCGAGTCGGTGACCCGGCCGTCCTTGATGATCTGGTCCGCGACCGTCTTCACCATCGAGACGGGGATCGCGAAGCCGATGCCCGGCGCCGCGCTGTCGCCCATCTGCGGGTCCGTCGCCGCGAGGGTCGGGATGCCGATCACCTGGCTGTCCAGATCGACCAGCGCCCCGCCGCTGTTGCCCGGGTTGATCGCCGCCGAGGTCTGCACCATGTTGGCGATCGTCGCGCCCGTGCCGCCGCCGGCCCGGCTCTCGCTGACGGTCCGGCCGAGCGCCGAGACGATGCCCTGCGTGACGCTGCTGGAGAGGCCGAGCGGCGAGCCCATCGCCATCACGATCTGCCCCACCTCGACCTGGTCCGCGTTCCCGAACTTCGCGGGCTTCAGCGCGTCGGGCACCTGGTCGAGCTTGATGACCGCCAGGTCCTGCTCCGGGTAGGAGGAGACCAGCGAGGCGTTCAGCACGGCCTCCCCGGTGGCGACGCTGACCTTGAACGTCTTCTCGTCACCGATCACATGGGCGTTGGTGACGATATGCCCCTTGTCGTCGTAGACGACCCCCGAACCGAGGCTGTCCGACGCGTCGATCTGCACCACGGAGGGCAGCACGTTCTTGATGACGGCCTGGTAGGCGCTCTCCAGATCGGCGGGGTCACGGGTCACGGAGCCCTGGGCCGTACCGGAGGGGCTGGCCTCCGGGGCCGGGGCGGCCGCCGGCGCCGCTCCGGAACAGCCTGCCGCCAGGGCCATCACGCAGACACCCGCCGACAGGGGCAGCAGCAGACGGCGACCTGCGGACAGGGGCGGCGGTGGCCGACGCGTACGGCCACGGGAAGAGATCTCCGGGGCTGACGGGGGCGTCGGGGTCTCCGGGGCTTCCCGGGATTCCGGGGCGGCCGGTGGTTCCGAGGGGGATGCGTCCATATCCGGAGTCTGGTGCCCCCACCCTTTCGGGTGCCTGTGCTGATGGGCCGAACGAGGCCCGCTCCCGTACGGCCCAGGGCCGAACGAGCCCGCCCCCGTACGGGCTCCTAGCCGCGCACCCCGCACAGGTGCAGCAGCGCCGCGACACTCCGGTACGGGTCGGTCCGCGCCGCCCGGTCCTCCAGGGCCAGCACCCGCTCCAGTTCGTCGGCGGGCAGCTCGGTCCCCTCGGCCACGTTGTCCGTGAAGACCCGCACCCCGTACCAGGCGTGCAGCGGGGCCGCGATCCCGGCCAGGGTGGCCCGCAGCGCGTCGAGCCGGTCGGCCCGCACGGTGGCACCGAGGCGATCGGTGTACGTGGGCGTGTCGAAGGCCTCCAGGGCCGCGCCGAAGTCCCCGCAGAGCCCGGGGCGCATCGCGAGCGCGTCCGCGTTCCGCACGAGCAGCGACAGCAGGCCGCCGGGCGCCAGCATCCGGGCCAGTCCGGCGAGCACCGGGTCGGGCTCCTCCACGTGCATCAGGACGCCGTGGCAGAGCACCACGTCGAAGCTGCCCGGCAGGAAGTGCACGCCGGTCTCCCGGCCGTCCCCCTCGATCAGCCTGACCCGCTCCCGGATGCCCTCGGGCTCGCCCGCCAGCACCTCGCGGGCCGCGGAGAGCAGCTCGGGGTCCGGCTCCAGACCGGTCAGCGAGTGGCCGGCCCGCGCCAGGCGCAGCGCCTGGACGCCCCGGCCCATGCCGACGTCCAGGATGCGCAGCCGTCGGCCGACCGGGAACCGCCCGGCCATCTGCTCGTCCAGCTGCCGGGCGACCAGCTCCTGGCGGACCGTGTCACGTACCCCGCCGGGGTCCCGTACGCCGCCGAGGCTCGCCGGAGAGACCCCGGTGGAGTCGGAGGGTTCCGTGCTCAGGGCCGCTCTCCGCGCTTGACCTGCGGCTTCGGGAGCCGCAGACGACGCATCTGGAGCGTGCGCATCAGACCGTAGGCCACGGCTCCGCGCTTGGGGGTGTCCGGGAAACGCTCCCGCAGCTGCTTCTTCAGCCGGATCGACAGACCGACCGAGTCGATCACGATCAGGATGATCACACCCATCCAGAGCATCAGCGAGATCGTCTGGATGTTCTGCACCTGGATCACGCTGAGGATCAGGATGACCACGGCGAGCGGCAGGAAGTATTCGGCGATGCAGAAGCGCGAGTCCACGAAGTCACGGACGAAGCGCCGCACCGGGCCCTTGTCACGGACCGGGAGGTACCGCTCGTCGCCCGAGGCGAGCGCCTCACGCTGCTTCGCCAGGTCGGCCCGGCGCGCCTCGCGCTGGCGCTTCACGGCCGCCTTGCGGTCGGTCGGCGCGCTGGACGCGGCGCGTCGGCGCTGCGTCTGGGCCTCGCTGCGCTTCGGGGTGGGGCGACCCTTGGGAGCCTGCGGGTCGCGGGGCTGCTTGGAGAGATCCGCCGTCACCTTGTCGGTGAGGCCCTTCTCTGTCTTGGCACGGCTACGGAACACAAAACCCAAGGGTACGGGGTCGGGATGCGGGCTCACGGACCCGGGCGGGAACGATCCGGCAACGGACGGCGTCCTGGTAAGCACCCCGACAGGGGCAGAAGGGACGTTTACCGCCGGTTTCCCTGACCGTATCGCCCGTTTCCTCGGCCGTCCCGACGGTTTCCCCGACCGCCGCCTACACCCTGGGCGGGAGCGGTCGCGGGGCGCAGTCGTCCTTGGGGAGGAGCACATCGGGACTCGAACAGTGCGGTAATAGAGGCAGGGCCCGTACTGTGGGTTCTATCGGGAGTGCTGGAGCTCAGTCCGTCAGAAGGGGGCGCGCGAAGCCCATGAGCGGTGTCATGAAGCGTATGGGGATGCTTTTCCGCGCGAAGGCAAACAAGGCCCTTGACCGGGCCGAGGATCCGCGCGAGACCCTGGATTACTCGTACCAGAAGCAGCTGGAGCTGCTTCAGAAGGTGCGCCGCGGCGTCGCCGACGTGGCGACGTCCCGCAAGCGACTGGAGTTGCAGCTGAACCAGTTGCAGGGCCAGTCGACCAAGCTGGAGGACCAGGGCCGCAAGGCGCTGGCGCTGGGCCGCGAGGACCTGGCGCGCGAGGCGCTGTCCCGGCGCGCCGCCCTTCAGCAGCAGGTGACCGACCTGGAGACGCAGCACACCACGCTGCAGGGCGAGGAGGAGAAGCTCACCCTCGCGGCCCAGCGGCTACAGGCCAAGGTCGACGCCTTCCGCACCAAGAAGGAGACCATCAAGGCGACCTACACGGCGGCCCAGGCGCAGACCCGGATCGGCGAGGCCTTCTCCGGCATCTCCGAGGAGATGGGCGACGTCGGCCTGGCGATCCAGCGGGCCGAGGACAAGACGCAGCAGCTCCAGGCGCGGGCCGGCGCCATCGACGAGCTGCTCGCCTCCGGCGCCCTGGACGACCCGACCGGCACGGCGAAGGACGACATCGCCGCCGAGCTGGACCGGATCTCCGGCGGCAGCGACGTGGAGCTGGAGTTGCAGCGCATGAAGGCCGAGCTGGCCGGCGGCTCCTCGTCCTCGCAGCAGGCGATCGAGGGCGGCGCGCAGGGCGGTGCGCCCCAGTCGCAGCAGTCCCCGCACAAGTTCGACAAGCAGTGAGGGCGGCGTCATGATCGTACGGATCATGGGGGAGGGCCAGGTCAAGCTGGCCGACAGTCACTTCGCCGAACTGAACGAGCTGGACGATCTCCTGCTCAAGGAGATGGACAGCGGCGACGGTCCCGGCTTCCGCACCACGCTCCACTCGCTGCTGGACAAGGTGCGCGAGCTGGGCACCCCGCTGTCCGACGACTCCCTGGAGCCGTCGGAGCTGATCCTGCCGGCGCCCGACGCGACCCTCGAAGAGGTGCGCGCCATGCTCAGCGACGACGGGCTCATCCCCAACTAGAGGCAGCCGCTCCGACGGAGCACCTGGCGGGTGGCCCCCGACCGGCGGCACCGGCCGGGGCGCCCGGCCTGAGGGCCTGCTCCATCAGCACTCGCACGTCTGCGCCCCGCGCCCGGCCCACCCGGCGCGGGGCGCGGTGCTGTCCGGGCTCTGCCCGGCCGCCCTCGTACGGTCCGGGGCCCTGGCTCGCCACCCTTGTACGGTTTGCGGCCCCGCTCCGCCCCGCCGCGTCCGTACGTCCGGAGGCTCGCCCCGCCGCGTTCGTACGGTCCGGAGGCTCGCACCGCCACTCTCGTACGGTCCGGGGCCCCGCCCCGCCGCGTCCGTACGGCCCTGGGGCGCCCGACCCCTCCGTACGGTTCCGTGGTCGTATCGGCACACCGCGGAGACGGTTCCGTACGCGACACGCCGTACCGTTGCTGGACGTGACCACCCTCCCCTCCGGGTTCGCGCGCGCCCGTCACTGGCTTCGGGACCACTCCCTCGCGTTCGACGCGGCCCTGGCGTTCTGCGTCCTGGTCTCGATGATCTGCGGTTCGTTCGCCGACCCGGGTACGGGCCACGGGCCGACGTTCGGGACCCGCACCCCCGAGGTCGTCAGCGTCCTGCTGATGGTGGTGGCCGCCTCGGCCCTCGTGCTGCGCCGGCGCCACCCCATGGCGGTCCTCGCGGCGACCGGTGTCCTCACGGCCACCGAGTACATCTTCATGGACCCGCCGGCCCCGGTCGTCATGAGCGCGGTCATCGCGCTCTACACCGTCGCCTCGCGCACCGACCGCCCCACCACCTGGCGGGTCGGCCTGCTGACCATGGGCATCCTGACGATGGCCGCGATGGTCTTCGGCTCGACGCCCTGGTACAGCCAGGAGAACCTGGGCGTCTTCGCCTGGACCGGGATGGCGTCGGCCGCCGGCGACGCCGTACGCAGCCGGCGCGCCTTCGTCGACGCGATCCGGGAGCGCGCGGAGCGGGCCGAGCGCACCCGGGAGGAGGAGGCCCGCCGCCGCGTGGCCGAGGAGCGGCTGCGGATCGCCCGGGACCTCCACGACGTCGTCGCCCACCACATCGCCCTGGTCAACGTCCAGGCCGGGGTCGCCGCCCACGTCATGGACAAGCGCCCCGACCAGGCCAAGGAGGCGCTCGCCCACGTACGCGACGCCAGCCGCTCCGCGCTCAACGAACTCCGGGTCACCGTCGGGCTGCTGCGCCAGTCCGGCGACCCCGAGGCCCCCACCGAACCGGCCCCCGGCCTCGCGGTCCTGGACCAGCTGGTGGACACCTTCCGCAACACCGGGCTCCCCGTCGAGGTGGCCGGCGCCGACCGGGCCCCCCGGCTCCCCTCCGCCGTCGACCTGGCCGCCTACCGGGTCATCCAGGAGGCCCTGACCAACGTACGCAAGCACGCGGGCGCCGGGGCCAAGGCCGAGGTGAGCGTCGTACGGGTCGGGGCCACCGCCGAGATCACGGTGCTGGACAACGGCCGGGGGAGCGCCGGTCGGCGCCCGGGAGGCGGGCCGGGCGGCGCACCGGAGGGCGGCCGGGGCACCACGCCCCCGGACAGCGGCGGCCACGGTCTGCTCGGCATGCGCGAACGTGTCACCGCCCTGGGGGGCGCCCTCACGGCGGGGCCTCGTTACGGGGGCGGGTTCCGGGTCCATGCGATCCTGCCCATCGAGGCCCGCACGGGCGAACCGGAACCACCCGGCCCGGCGGCCGCGACGGGGGAGCGCCGATGACACAGCCCGCACAGACGCCAGACACGCCACAGGCACCACACACGCCACAGGCACCGCCCACGCCAGACACGCCACAGGCACCGCAGCCGGCACCTGTTGAGGCACCGATCAAGGTGCTGCTCGCCGACGACCAGGCGCTGCTGCGCAGCGCGTTCCGCGTGCTGGTTGACTCCGAACCCGACATGGAGGTCGTCGGCGAGGCGGCCGACGGGGCGCAGGCGGTCGAGCTGGCCCGGACGACCGGCGCCGACGTGGTGCTCATGGACATCCGGATGCCGGGCACGGACGGACTCGCCGCCACCCGCATGATCAGCGCCGACCCGGAACTGGCCGCGGTGCGGGTGGTCATGCTCACCACCTTCGAGGTCGACGAGTACGTGGTCCAGTCCCTGCGCGCCGGAGCCTCCGGCTTCCTCGGCAAGGGCGCCGAGCCGGAGGAGCTGCTCAACGCGATCCGGATCGCCGCGGGGGGCGAGGCGCTGCTCTCCCCGGCGGCGACCAAGGGGCTCATCGCCACCTTCCTGGCCCAGGGCGGCAGTTCGGGGGAGGAGCCGGACAGCGCGGAGTACGGGGAGAGGCTGGCCGCGCTCACCGTGCGCGAGCGGGAGGTGCTCGTCCTGGTGGCGGGCGGCCACTCCAACGACCAGATCGCCGAGCGGCTGGCGGTCAGCCCGCTCACCGTCAAGACCCATGTGAACCGGGCGATGGCGAAGGTGGCGGCCCGGGACCGGGCCCAATTGGTGGTCATCGCGTACGAATCGGGCCTGGTACGCCCACGGGGGGAGTGACGGGGCGGTCGCAGGACGCGAAGGGTGGAGAAACGGCGTACTCCACCTGCGGTATGCGCGGCGTAAGAAAGCAACCCGGGGACCGACGTCCGGGCGATGCGGGTCGGAGATCGTATAAGCGGGCGGGATGTGTCCCCGTTGTACCCCTGTTTTCGATCCCTGCTTTCGACCCTTGCTTTCGCGTTCCGCCCTTCCGTCTCGCACGCCACAGAAGAGAGACCCACCCATGTCCTGGCTGTCCAGATTCAGCCTCGCGCAGCGGGCCCTGATCGGGCTGATCTCGATCGTCGCGCTCGTCTTCGGCGCGATTGCGATCCCGCAGCTCAAGCAACAGCTGCTGCCCACCATCGAACTCCCGATGGTCTCGGTGCTGGCCCCCTACCCGGGTGCGTCCCCCGATGTGGTGGAGAAACAGGTCGTCGAGCCGCTGGAGAACTCCCTCAAGGCCGTCGACGGCGTCGAGGGCATAACCTCCACCGCCAGTGAGGGCAACGCCCTCATCATGGCGACCTTCGACTTCGGCAGCGACGGCACCAAGCAGCTCGTCGCGGACATCCAGCAGGCGGTGAACCGGGCCCGCGCCCAGCTGCCCGCGACCGTCGACCCGCAGGTCATCGCCGGCTCCACGGACGACATCCCGACCGTGGTCCTCGCCGTCACCTCCGACAAGGACCAGCAGGCGCTCGCCGCCCAGCTGGACCGCACGGTCGTCCCCGCCCTCCAGGGCATCGACGGCGTCGGCCAGGTCATGGTGGACGGGGTGCAGGAGCTCCAGGTCTCCGTCGTCCCCGACGACAGGAAGCTCGCCGCGGCCGGCCTGAACGCGGGCTCGCTCGCCCAGGCGCTCCAGGCGGGCGGCGCCACGCTGCCGGCCGGTTCGTTCTCCGAGGCCGGCAAGAGCCGCACCATCCAGGTCGGCGGCGGCTACACCTCGCTGAAGCAGATCGAGGACCTCCAGGTCGTCGCCACGGGCCCGGCGGGCGCCTCGGACGGGCCGGGCAAGCCGGTGCGGGTCGGTGACGTGGCGGAGGTGAAGCAGGAGCCGTCCACCGCGGTCTCCATCACCCGTACCAACGGCCGTCCCAGCCTCGCCGTGATGGCCACGATGGACAAGGACGGCAGCGCCGTCGCCATCTCGGACGCCGTGATGGACAAGCTCCCCGACCTCCGTAAGGACCTCGGCGCCGGCGCCGAGCTGACCGTCGTCTCCGACCAGGGCCCGGCCGTCTCCAAGTCGATCTCCGGTCTCACCACCGAGGGCGCGCTCGGCCTGGTCTTCGCGGTCCTGGTGATCCTGGTCTTCCTCGGCTCGATCCGCTCGACGCTGGTCACCGCCGTCTCCATCCCGCTCTCGGTCGTCCTCGCGCTCATCGTGCTCTGGACCCGCGACCTGTCGCTGAACATGCTCACCCTCGGCGCGCTGACCATCGCGATCGGCCGGGTCGTCGACGACTCGATCGTCGTCCTGGAGAACATCAAGCGGCACCTCGGCTACGGCGAGGAGCGCCACGCGGCGATCATCACCGCGGTCAAGGAGGTGGCCGGAGCGGTCACCTCCGCCACCCTCACCACCGTCGCCGTGTTCCTGCCCATCGGCCTCGTCGGCGGCATGGTCGGCCAGCTCTTCGGCTCGTTCTCGCTGACCGTCACCGCGGCCCTCCTGGCCTCGCTGCTGGTCTCGCTCACGGTGGTGCCGGTCCTGTCGTACTGGTTCCTGCGCGCCCCCAAGGGCACCCCCGAGGACGCGGCGGAGGCCCGCCGCATCGCCGAGGAGAAGGAGGAGGCCAGCAAGCTCCAGCGCCTGTACGTCCCCATCCTGCGCTTCGCCACCCGCCGCCGGGTGACCAGCCTGGTGATCGCCGCCGCGGTGCTGCTGGGCACCTTCGGCATGGTGCCCCTGCTCAAGACCAACTTCTTCGACGCGGGCGAGCAGGAAGTCCTCACCGTCAAGCAGGAACTGGCCCCCGGCACCAGCCTCCAGGCCGCCGACGAGGCGGCCCGCAAGGTCGAGAAGGTCCTCACCGAGGACAAGGGCGTCAAGGACTACCAGGTCACCGTCGGCTCGTCCGGCTTCATGGCGGCCTTCGGCGGCGGGACGGGCGCCAACCAGGCCTCGTACCAGGTCACCCTGAAGGACGCGGCGGACTACGAGGACGCCCAGGACCGTATCGCGGAGGCCCTCGGCAAGCTGGACGCCATCGGGGACACCACCATCACCGCGGGCGACGGCTTCGGCGCCCAGGACCTGAGCGTCGTGGTCAAGGCGTCCGACGGCGACGTCCTGAAGAAGGCCGCCGAGGCGGTCCGTACCGAGGTCGCCACCATCAAGGACGTCACCGACGTCCAGAGCGACCTGGCACAGAGCGTCCCGCGCATCTCGGTCACGCCGAACGACAAGGCGGCCGCCGCCGGATTCGACTCCTCCACCCTCGGCGGGATCGTCGCCGGAGCCGTACGCGGCACCCCGGCCGGCACCGCGACGCTGGACGACACCGAGCGCGACATCGTCATCAGGTCCGCCCGCCCGACGGCCACCATGGCCGAACTGAAGGCCCTGCCGCTCGGCCCGGTCAAGCTCGGCGACATCGCCACGGTCGAACTGGTCCCCGGCCCGGTCTCGATGACCCGCATCGACGGCCAGCGGGCGGCGACCATCAAGGCCAAGCCCGTCGGCGACAACACCGGCGCGATCGGCACCACCCTCGCCTCGAAGATCGACGCGCTGGACCTCCCCGAGGGCGCCACCGCCACCATCGGCGGCGTCACCGAGGACCAGAACGACGCCTTCATGAAGCTCGGCCTCGCCATGCTGGCGGCCATCGCGATCGTCTTCATGCTGCTGGTGGCCACCTTCCGGTCGCTCATCCAGCCGCTGATCCTGCTGGTCTCGGTCCCGTTCGCGGCGACCGGCGCCATCGGCCTGCTGCTCATCACGGGCACCCCGCTGGGCGTCCCCGCGATGATCGGCCTGCTGATGCTCATCGGCATCGTGGTCACCAACGCGATCGTGCTGATCGACCTGATCAACCAGTACCGCGACCGAGGCCTCGGCATCGTCGAAGCCGTCATCGAGGGCGGCCGCCACCGCTTCCGCCCGATCCTGATGACGGCCCTGGCGACCATCTTCGCCCTGCTCCCGATGGCCCTCGGCGTCACCGGCGACGGCGGCTTCATCTCGCAGCCGCTGGGCGTGGTGGTGATCGGCGGCCTCATCAGCTCCACGCTGCTGACGCTGCTGCTGGTCCCGACGCTGTACGCGATCGTCGAACTCCGCAAGGAGCGCCGCGCGAAGAAGAAGGCCGCCAAGCGCGCGGCCAAGGCGGGCGTCCCGGCGCAGCCGGAGCCGGAGGAGACGAAGGAGGCACAGCCCTCGGGCGTGTAGCCGGTCCGGCCGTACGACACAGGGGCCTGTCCCACGCGGGTGCGTGGGACAGGCCCCTTGGGTATTCCGCCTACTTGAGAGAGGTGACGAACGCGTCCCAGGCGGGTGCCTGGATGACGAGTGCGGGTCCGGTGGGGTTTTTGCTGTCGCGTACGGGGACGAGCCCGGGGAAGCCGTCGCTGACCTCCACGCATTCGCCGCCGTTGGTGTTGCTGTAGCTGCTGCTGCGCCAGTGGGCGGTGCTCAGCTCGGGGGAGTGGGTCATGGTCGGTAGCCCTCCATCGCGGTACGAATCCGTTCCGCCGACCCGTCCAGCGTGAGGGAGTTGGCCCGCAGTACGTCGTACTGCCGCCGCCACTTCTTCACCGCGACCGGGTCCTCGTAGAGATGACCGGCCTGGATGCCCTCCTCGTACGCCACCGAAGTGCCATCCGGCAGGGTCAGCAGAGTCAGCGCGCCACCCAGCAGCGAGTGCGGTCCCGCACTGAACGGCATCACCTGAACCTTACTGTTCGGCGTGTCCACCTGCTCCAACAGCGAAGCCAGTTGCTCACGCATACAGTCCGGGCTACCGACCTGCCGCCGCAGCACCGCCTCATCGATGATCGCCCAGCGGAACGGTGGGTTCTCCGACCGCAGCCGCCCCTGGCGGGACATCCGTGCGGTGACGCGTTCCTCGACCTGCTCGGGGCTCAGCTCCTCCTGGCAGCGCAGCAACTCCCGTGCGTACTCCTCCGTCTGCAACAACCCCGGCAGCGCCTGCGCCCCGTACTGCTCTATCACCTCGGCCCGGAACTCGAAGTCCATGTACCGCTTGTACTGGTCCGGATGGATCTCGCGCCGGGCCAGTTCGTACAGCCCATGGAAGTGCTTGCCGGTCCCGAAGGCGATGTCCAGCCGGTCGGGGATGTCCGGCGGCGGCATCAGCTCGGCCGTCTCGATGCGGCCCAGCGTGCTCTTGCTGGAGTTGACGATGCCCGCGAGCTGATTGAGGGAGAGGCCTGCCTGCTCGCGGTGGCGGCGTTGTTCGGAGCCGAAGTAGTGGCGGGCGGAGAGATACGGGGTGAGGGGCTGGGGCTTGAACGTCACGGTGCGTGCCTTTCGTGTGTCCCGTTCCCAAGGCCGGGACAGCGGCGCCCTGTTGGGGAGAGGTTCCCCAGGGCGACGATTGCGGCACACACCGTAACCGCCTTCTCGTGCGGCGCACCAGAGGGCCTTCACCGGAGGTAGCGACCGAGATGATGTTCGACGGCAAGGGCCGGGCCATGCGACTGCTCCCGTGGACCAACGACTTCGGGGCGCCGTGCTGGCTCAGCACGACGGACCCCGACAGCCGTGTCTCCCGGATGGCCGACGAGCTGGAGGACGCGATGATCGCCTCGGCCGAGGAAGTGCTGGCCGAGGCGCGGGAGTTGCTGGCCGATTCCGTGGTGGGGGAGCAGGAGTTGCGGTTCGCGGGAACCCGGCTCGCCGAGTCGCTGGGGGACACCCTGCGGATCGCGGCGAGCCGGGGCGGGCGGCTGGAGAGTGCCGGATGACGGGCGGGCCGGTCGGCCTCAGGCGTTCCCGCCTCGGGCCGGTCGGCCTCAGGCGTTTCCGCCGAGGGCCTGGATGATCCGGTGCCAGGTCTCCCCGTGCGGTTCGGGGTGGCGGAGGCTCAGGGCGACGGTCTCCCTCACCAGGCGGGCGCGGGTCTCCTCGTCGGCCTTGTGGCGGAGTGCGGCCAGGTCGTCCGGGTCGAAGCCCTTGGTCTCGCCCGAGAGCACCAGGGCCACCTGGGCGTGGGTGAGCGAGGAGAGCCGGTCGCGGAAGACCTGGCCCTCGATGCCGCCCCCGTGCATCAGCGCCGTGCCGTCGCCGGCCTCCAACGACCGGTCCACGTAGGCCTGGAGGGCCTCGCGGTCCTCCACCAGACGGTACGCGGCGTCCAGCCCCTCGGCGCGGCCGATGTCGAGCATGGCCACGTGGGCCAGCGGGGTGTCCTCGGGCGGCTCCACGGTCAGCAGGCGCGGGTGCTCCTCCAGGTAGGCGCGTGACTCCGCCCAGTCCGCGCACTCCAGCCACTCCGCCAGCTGGTCCGACAGGATCAGCGGGTCGTAGGCGGCGGTCACCCCGTGGACGAGTACGGCGTCGCGGAGCGTGGCGTGGCGTTGTGCGCCGTGCGGGTCCAGGATCGCCAGCTCGTCCAGGGCCGTCGCCGCCTCCTCGCTGCCCAGCACCTCCGCGTTCCCGGACCAGAAGTCGCGCGAGCGGGGCCAGTTCGGCGTGAACATCCACGCGCTGACGGTGTCCAGGGTCTCCTGCGGCAGGGCGAGCCAGTCCGGTACGGGCGTGAAGGTCTCGTCCTCCCACGCGGTGTGGACCGCCGCGGCGTCACCGTACGAACGCAGCGCCTGCCGGGCCCGTACGGTCACGGTGTCCGGGCTCCCGACCGCCTCCCCGTCCTCGTCCAGCCACGTCACCAGCTCGGCCACCCCGGTCGTGGGCCAGGGCGCGGGGCAGCGCAGCAGGAAGGTGCTCCGCTCCACGCCCAGGCGCCGGGCGGTCGCCGGGTCGGCCGCGGTGAACTCCTTGACGGTCTCCTCGTACTCCTCGATCGCCGCCGCGTGCTCGCCGGTACGGGCGAGAGCCCGGGTCAGGTCGTCGAGCGCGGAGACCAGGGAGGCGGCGGAGGTGCCGGGTGTCTCCAGGGCCAGGGACCGGTGGAGGGCCACCGCTTCCCAGAACGCCTCCACCGCCTCCTGGGCATCGCCGTTCAGCTCCAGGTGGGTGCCGAGCACCTGGAGGGAGCGGGCCAGATCGGGCAGGAAGGCGTCGCCCTGTTCGCGGAGCAGTTCGACGGCCTCCCGCGCCGGGGGCAGGGCCTCCTCCGGGCCGCCGGTCCCGGCCAGGCTCCGGGCGAGGGTGCGCAGGGCGGCGGCGAGGCCCGGACGGAACTCCTCGGGGTCCTCGGCCGCCAGCTCGCGGTGGAGGGCGACGGCCTCCCGCGCCGTCCGGAGGGCCGCCTGGGGGTCCGCGGCCTTGGCGAGGTGGCCGGCCAGGTCGGCGAGGGTCGCGGCCAGTTCCGGGCGGAAGGCGGCGGGTCGCCGCGCGGCCAGGCCGTGGAAGAGGTCGCGTGCCTCCTGGGTCGCCTCCAGCGCCCCGGGGGTGTCGCTCACCACCGCGCGCCGGGTGCCGAGGGCGTGGAGCGCGGCGCCGAGCCGGGGGAGGAAGGCCTCCGGGTCCTCCTCGGCCAGGTGCCGGAGGAGCGTGACCGCCTCCTCCGCGTGGGGCACGGCCTCCACGGTCTCCCCGGAGCCCGCCAGATGCCCGGCGTAGCCCAGCAGGTACTCCGCGAGCGCCGGGACGGAGGCGCCCGGCTGCTCCTCCTCGACCAGCTCGCGCTGGAGCCGTACGGACTGCTTCGCGAACGGTACGGCGGTGGCCCGGTCACCGGTGTCGGCGATCCGGTCGCCCAGGGCCCCCATGGCCTGGGCCAGCTCCGCCTGGAAGTCCCCGGGGCGCTTCATGCCCAGCTCGGCGTAGATCCGCGCGGCCTCCTTCGCCGGGGCCAGGGCCCCTTTCCGGTCCCCGGCCCCGGCACGGAGGGCGGAGAGGTGGCTCAGGGCGGCGGCCAGGGCGGGCAGGCCGGTGGCGGGGTCGCGTTCGGCGGCGCTCCGCCGGCTCCGTACCTCCTCCTCCGCCCGCGGCAGGCCACCCAGGTCGGCCGCGGCCCCTACCCCCGTCCCCCGCGCCTCATCGCCCGCACCCGTCCCACGGTCCTCGTAACTCATGCCCGCCCCACTGTCCTCGCCGTACGTTCCGGTCAGCTGTCCCGCGCGCGTGAATGGCCGCTGCGGTGAGTAGCAGCGTAGTTACGGGGAGGAGGGGGCGGGTGCCGTATGGGGAAGATTCAGCCCGCCGGGAGGGGGAGCCCGCCGGGAGGGGGAGCCTTTCGGCGGCGGAAAGCCCGCCAGCAGCGGAAAGCCCGCCAGCAGCGGAAAGCCCGCCAGCAGCGGAAAGCCCCGGTATGCCGGCCTGCGGCATACCGGGGCTTCCCGGCGGACGACGGCTCCCGCTACGGCAGCGCCAGCATCCGCTCCAGCGCGAGCTTCGCGTACTTCTCCGTCTCCGGGTCGACCTCGATCCGGTTGACCAGCTTGCCCTCGGCCAGCGACTCCAGCGTCCAGACCAGGTGCGGCAGGTCGATGCGGTTCATGGTCGAGCAGAAGCAGACCGTCTTGTCGAGGAAGACGATCTCCTTGTCCTCCGAGGCGAAACGGTTCGCCAGGCGGCGGACCAGGTTCAGCTCCGTGCCGATGGCCCACTTCGAGCCGGCCGGGGCCGCCTCCAGGGCCTTGATGATGTACTCCGTCGAGCCCACGTAGTCCGCTGCCGCCACGACCTCGTGCTTGCACTCCGGGTGCACCAGCACGTTGACCCCGGGGATACGGGCCCGTACGTCCTCGACCGACTCGACCGAGAAGCGGCCGTGGACCGAGCAGTGGCCGCGCCACAGGATCATCTTCGCGTTCCGCAGCTGCTCGGCGGTGAGACCGCCGTTCGGCTTGTGCGGGTTGTACAGGACGCAGTCGTCCAGGCTCATCCCCATGTCCCGCACGGCCGTGTTGCGGCCCAGGTGCTGGTCGGGGAGGAAGAGGACCTTCTCGCCCTGCTCGAAGGCCCACTCCAGGGCCCGCTTCGCGTTGGAGGAGGTGCAGATCGTGCCGCCGTGCCTGCCGGTGAAGGCCTTGATGTCGGCGGAGGAGTTCATGTACGAGACGGGCACCACCTGGTCGGCGACCCCGGCCTCCGTCAGGACGTCCCAGCACTCGGCGACCTGCTCAGCGGTGGCCATGTCGGCCATCGAGCAGCCCGCCGCCAGGTCCGGCAGCACGACCGCCTGGTCGTTCGTGGTCAGGATGTCCGCGGACTCGGCCATGAAGTGGACGCCGCAGAAGACGATGTACTCCGCCTCCGGGCGCGCGGCCGCGTCACGGGCGAGCTTGAACGAGTCGCCGGTGACGTCCGCGAACTGGATGACCTCGTCGCGCTGGTAGTGGTGGCCGAGGACGAAGACCTTGTCCCCGAGCTTCTCCTTCGCCGCACGGGCGCGTGCGACCAGGTCCGGGTCGGAGGGGGAGGGCAGGTCACCGGGGCACTCGACGCCGCGCTCGCTCCTCGGATCGGCCTCGCGGCCGAGCAGCAGCAGCGCGAGGGGTGTCGGCTGTACGTCCAGGGGCTGGGCCGTGGTCACGTCACGCACCCTTTCTTCTCTGCGTTCTGCTCTGCGCTTCGGCGAACGCGCCTTTTCGTCTATTTGACGCTATCTATCATAGCTCCTTCGTGTCACTTTGACGATGCCGATAGCGTCGATGTGACGCATCCCCCGGGCGACCGGGTGTGCGAGCATGAAAAGGAACAGACAAGCGCTTGGCCCGGAATGAATCCGCGGCGCAGGCGGTTGAACCGTCGGCAAGCAGTCCGTACAACCCGGGAGAGAAGCAGATGTCCGTATCGGACGAGACCACCACCGTGAGCGACGGCATCCTCCTGTCCGACGCCGCCGCAGCCAAGGTCAAGGGCCTGCTGGAGCAGGAAGGCCGCGAGGACCTGGCGCTGCGTGTCGCCGTCCAGCCCGGCGGTTGCTCGGGCCTGCGCTATCAGCTCTTCTTCGACGAGCGTTCGCTCGACGGGGACGTCGTCAAGGACTTCGACGGCGTCAAGGTCGTCACCGACCGCATGAGCGCCCCGTACCTGGGCGGCGCCTCCATCGACTTCGTCGACACCATCGAGAAGCAGGGCTTCACGATCGACAACCCGAACGCCACCGGCTCCTGCGCCTGCGGCGACTCGTTCAGCTAGAAGCTGCGAGCACAGACGTACGACGGCGGCCCCGGGATCACCCCGGGGCCGCCGTCGTACATCTGTGCTGCCGCCCGTCTCAGCTGCGCGGCACCGTCGTCCCGCTCGCCGCGTCGATCACCGTCCGGTCGCCCAGCGGCTCGTCCAGCGTCACCGTCCGCTTCAGCTCCTTGGCGATCATGATGCAGGCGCCCTCCTTCTGCGGCTTCTCCGCGATGGAGATCCGCACCTGACCCGCGCTCTCCTCGGCGCTCGCCGTGTACGTGGCGCACACGCTGCCCCAGAAGGTCACCTCAAGGGTCCGGCCGTCCGCCGCGTACGAGGTCGTCTTCCGGTCGCCCGTCGGCGTCGGCGTGGCCGGCCTCTCGACGAACTCCGGCGCCACCGCGATCTGCGTGACCGTGCTCTCCGGCCCGCCCGGCGCCTGGCGGACGTGGAAGAGCCAGGACGGCACGAGGGTCTGCCGCCCGTCGACGTAGCTCAGGGCCAGCCCGAACACCGCCTCCTGGACCGTCTGCGTGACGGGCGCCCGCTTGCCGTTGGACGGCACGCACTGCGGGTCCGAGGGCTTGGGCTCGCCCTCCAGCGGTACGGGAGTGGCGCAGCCGCCGATGTCCCGGCCCCCGTCGCCCCTGGCCCTGCTCGCCTCGTTGAGCTGCTCGAGCGCCGCGCCGGCCCCGATCACCGGATAGGTGTCACCCTTCTCCAGCGCCTTCAGCTGCCCGCTGCCCCCGGCCACCGTGCCGTCCGGGCCGATCTGCACCCCGGTCGACCAGCCGTACGTGGGCAGCCCGTCCACCTTCGGCTCCGCGTTCACCACCCGTACGTCACCCATGAGCTGGCCCGCGTTCAGCGCCGCGTCGTCCTGGCCGACGGCCTTCAGCACCGGCGCGGCGGCGGCCTTCGCGGCCTTCTCGCTCACCGGCTGGCCGTCCGCCTGCGGCGGGCTCTGGTTGGCGCACATCTTCCCCTGCTCGCAGGGCTCGACGGGCGTGGTGCGGGCGAACGTCCAGGTGCCCGGGGCCTGCTTGGTGACCTTCAGGAGCGCGCCGGGCCCGTCCTCGTCGCCGACCACCCAGGACGCGTCCACGGTCCGCGGGGTGCCCGGGATGCCGAGCGCCTTCGCCAGCCGGGCGACCTCCGCCGGGGCGACCGTGCCGGTGGCCCGGTGGACCGCCGCCTCGTCCGGGCCGTCGGGGAGCTGGCCCGCCGCCCGGTAGACCACGGGCGGGCCGCCCGGGTCCGGTTCGCCCGGCGCGATGCCCGGGGGAGAGGCGCTGGAGTCACCGGGCGTGGCCGGGGCCGCCTCGGCGGCGTCCAGGGCCAGCACGGGGGCCGTGTCGCCGGAGGCGCCGCGGCGGTCAGCCGTGCCGCCGTCACCGGAGGCGGTGGAGGCCCAGTAGGCCCCGCCGCCCCCGGCCAGCAGCACTGCTGCCGCCACCGAGGCCACCGCGAGCGGCGGACGTCGCCGCCGGGGGCCGGTCACGTCGTTGTCGGGTCGCTCGGTGCTCACCGGATCGCTCCTTCGACTGCGTTGCCGTCGCGTTCACTGCCGCGTGCCCCCGGGGCGGGGACACCGGTGGGACGGAACGGAGGAGGATGCGGTTCCCGTGCGGCGGCCGACCGGGTGCGGGCACCGTACGGTTCACGCCAAAACCCGGGCGGCCTCGGCCATACCCGTGGGTGAGCCGGCCCTCGGGCCCCGGACCGCTCTCAGTCCCCGTACTCGGACATCGCGTCGATCAGCCGCGCCGACGCGGGCGGCACCGTCACCCCGTGGATCAGGGACGGCTCCACCGGCGCGGCGACGGTCTTCACAGGTGCGGCCCAGTGCGGAGCCATACGAGCGCAGTCCCCGCGCAGCTCGGCCAGGCTCACTTCGGACTCTCGCGATGCGGTGTGGTTCGACATATCCGCACCGTAACCACGGTCACGCTCAGGTAGAAAGCCCTACTATCGGGTAGTTTTCCCTTTTCCCGGCCGGAGAGATCACCCGGTAGCGTGAACTGTCACGCCGTCCCGGAGGGCGCACCTCGGCCCTTCGCCTTCCGCAGGAGAAGCCTCCCCGTGCGTATCGCAGTCACCGGCTCCATCGCCACCGATCACCTCATGACCTTCCCCGGCCGCTTCGCCGACCAGCTGGTCGCGGATCAGCTGCACACGGTCTCCCTCTCCTTCCTGGTCGACAACCTCGATGTGCGCCGGGGTGGTGTCGCCGCCAACATCTGCTTCGGCATGGGGCTGCTCGGCACCCGGCCGATCCTCGTGGGCGCCGCGGGCTCCGACTTCGACGAGTACCGCGCCTGGCTCGACCGGCACGGCGTCGAGACCGGCTCGGTCCGGATCTCCGAGGTCCTGCACACCGCGCGCTTCGTCTGCACCACCGACTCCGACCACAACCAGATCGGCTCCTTCTACACGGGCGCGATGAGCGAGGCCCGCCTCATCGAGCTGAAGAGCGTCGCCGACCGCGTCGGCGGCCTCGACCTCGTCTCGATCGGCGCGGACGACCCGGAGGCGATGCTCCGCCACACCGAGGAGTGCCGCACGCGGGGGATCCCGTTCGCCGCGGACTTCTCGCAGCAGATCGCGCGGATGGACGGCGAGGAGATCCGCATCCTGCTGGACGGCGCCACGTACCTCTTCTCCAACGAGTACGAGAAGGGGCTCATCGAGTCCAAGACCGGCTGGAGCGACGAGGAGATCCTCGCCAAGGTCGGCCACCGGGTCACCACCCTCGGCGCCCGCGGTGTCCGCATCGAGCGGGTCGGCGAGCCGGTCATCGAGGTCGGCTGCCCCGAGGAGGAGGCCAAGGCCGACCCGACCGGCGTCGGCGACGCCTTCCGGGCCGGGTTCCTCTCCGGTCTCGCCTGGGGCGTCGGCCTGGAGCGCGCGGCCCAGGTCGGCTGCATGCTCGCCACCCTGGTCATCGAGACGGTCGGCACCCAGGAGTACACCCTGCACCGCACCCACTTCATGGACCGCTTCACCAAGGCGTACGGCCACGAGGCCGCCGCCGACGTCCGGCAGCACCTGGCGTGATCAGCTGAGCCGGCGGACCACATAGGCCGAGCCCCGGTCCGCCGGCTCCTCGCCCACGTACTCCTGCTCGCGCATCTCGCACCAGGCGGGGATGTCGAGCCGCGCCGCCTCGTCGTCGGCGAGCACCGTCACCGTGGCACCCACCGGTACCCCTCCGATCACCTTTGCGAGCTCGATCACCGGGATCGGGCAGCGCCGGCCGAGCGCGTCGACCACCAGGGACGCGGCCGGGGCGGGGGAGGGCGGCGTGGAGACCGGGGCGCCGAGCCGCTCCCGTACCTCCGCGACGACCCCGGGCAGCACGTCCAGGAACCGCTCCACGTCCGCCTCCGCCGCCCCCCTCGGCAGCGACACCCGGACGTTCCCCTCCGACAGCACGCCCATCGCCTTGAGCACATGGCTCGGCTCCAGCGTGCTGCTCGTGCAGGACGAACCGGACGATACGGAGAATTCATACCGGTCCAGCTCGTGCAGCAGGGTCTCCCCGTCGACATAGAGACAGGAGAAGGTGACCAGATGCGGCAGCCGCCGCTCCGGATCGCCGACCACCTCCACATCGGCCACCCGCTCCGCCACGACCGACCGGATCCGGCCGACCAGCGCCCGCAGCCGCACCGCCTCGGCCGCCGCCTCGTCCCGTACCGCGCGCAGCGAGGCCGCCGCCGCCACGATCGCCGGCAGGTTCTCGAACCCCGGAGCCCGGCCCGACTCCCGCTCCCCGGCCGGGCCTTGCGGGGCGAACCGCACCCCCTTGCGTACCGCCAGCAGCCCCACCCCGGCCGGCCCGCCCCACTTGTGCGCGCTCGCCGTCAGCAGCGACCAGCCGCCCGCCACCGGCCCCCACCCCAGCGACTGGGCGGCGTCCACCAGCAGCGGCACCCCCGCCTCGGCGCAGAGCCCGGCCACCCGCTCCACCGGCTGCTCGGTGCCCACCTCGTGGTTGGCCGACTGGAGGCAGGCCAGCGCGGTGTCGGGGCGCAGCGCCGCGGCGTACGCCGCCGGGTCCACCGCCCCCGACCGCTCCACCGGCACCTCGGTGAACGATCCGCCCGCCGCCTCGTGGGCCGCCGCCGCATGGAGGACCGAGGAGTGCTCGACCGCCGAGAGGGCCAGATGGCGGCCGACACGCCGACGCCCCGAAAGAGCTCCGGCCATTCCCGCGTGCACCGCGCCCGTCCCCGAAGAGGTGAAGACCAGCTCGTCCGGGCGGCACCCGACCGCCTCCGCGGCGGCCTCCCGGGCGGCGTCCAGCAGCAGCCGGGCGCGCCGCCCCTCGCGGTACAGACGGGCGGGATCGGCCCAGCCCTCGTCGAGCGCGGCAAGCAGCGCCTGGCGGGCGACGGGGTGCAGGGGGGCGGCGGAGGCGGCGTCGAAGTAGGGCACGCCGCCACGCTAGCCCGCCCCGGCCCCGCCCCGGCGGCGGCTGCCGGGTCCGGCCGGGAGAGAGGGCGTCAGTTGGGCGCCGGAGGCCCGGATTCCACCCCTTCGGGGAGTCGGGCGGCGCGTTGGGCACCCTCCCCGCGCGACCCCAAATAGCGTCCAGTAGGGTTTGGTCCGCATAAACATCCAAACCCCTGCCCGCGACAGGGACGGCGACCGGCCAGAGAGACGGGCGCGCCGACCGTGCGGGCGAGACTCTCGGGAAGGCGCTACGTGAGTCCCAACGGCTCCGACCGCTCGTCGCGGCGCCCGATGCGGCGGAAGCTGCCGCAGGTGCTGACTGCGGGCCTGGTCCTGGCGACGGCCTCCGGTTGTTCATACAACTGGGAAAATTTTCCCCGCCTCGGTATGCCCACCCCGGTAACGGAAGAGGCCCCTCGGATCCTCTCCCTCTGGCAAGGCTCGTGGGCGGCAGCGCTCGTCACGGGCGTTCTTGTCTGGGGGCTGATCCTCTGGAGCGTCTTCTTCCACCGGCGTAGCCGGACCAAGGTGGAGGTACCTCCGCAGACCAGGTACAACATGCCCATCGAGGCGTTGTACACAGTGGTTCCCCTCATCATCGTCTCGGTGCTCTTCTACTTCACCGCGCGTGATGAGTCGAAGCTCCTCGAGCTCTCCGACGAACCGGCCCACACCGTCAACGTGGTCGGCTACCAGTGGAGCTGGGGCTTCAACTACATCGAGAAGGTGGAAGGCCAGCCCGCAGCGGGCAACGAGGTCCCCAAGGAGCTCGCGGCCATCCCCGACAAGTTCCAGAAGGACTTCCCGAAGGACGCCACCGGCGTCTACGACGCGGGCATCCCCGGCACCCGTAACCCCCAGAACGGCAACCCGGGTCCGACCCTGTGGCTGCCGAAGGGGGAGAAGGTCCGCTTCATCCTCACGTCACGTGACGTCATCCACTCGTTCTGGGTGGTGCCGTTCCTCATGAAGCAGGACGTCATCCCGGGCCACACCAACGTCTTCGAGGTCACTCCCAACCGGGAGGGCACCTTCATGGGCAAGTGCGCCGAGCTCTGCGGCGTCGACCACTCCCGGATGCTCTTCAACGTCAAGGTCGTCTCCCCGGAGCGTTACCAGCAGCACCTCAAGGAGCTGGCTGAGAAGGGTCAGACGGGCTACATGCCGGCAGGCATCGAGCAGACGGACCCGGCCAGGAATGCGGAGAAGAACCAACTGTGAGCATCCTCAACGAACCTCAGGGTGCCGCTCCAGCAGACGACTCGTACGAGGACGAGCTGCCGGTTCGGCGCAAGCAGCCGGGTAATGTCGTCGTCAAGTGGCTGACCACCACTGACCACAAGACGATCGGCACGCTCTACCTGGTCACGTCGTTCGCGTTCTTCTGCATCGGCGGACTCATGGCGCTCTTCATGCGCGCCGAGCTGGCCCGTCCCGGCACGCAGATCATGTCGAACGAGCAGTTCAACCAGGCGTTCACGATGCACGGCACGATCATGCTGCTGATGTTCGCGACGCCGCTGTTCGCCGGATTCGCGAACTGGATCATGCCGCTCCAGATCGGCGCGCCCGACGTGGCGTTCCCGCGGCTGAACATGTTCGCCTACTGGCTGTACCTCTTCGGCTCGCTCATCGCGGTGGCCGGCTTCCTCACCCCGCAGGGCGCCGCCGACTTCGGGTGGTTCGCCTACGCGCCGCTGAACGACACGGTCCGTTCGCCGGGCATCGGCGCCGACATGTGGATCATGGGTCTGGCCTTCTCCGGCTTCGGCACGATCCTCGGCTCGGTCAACTTCATCACCACGATCATCTGCATGCGCGCACCCGGCATGACGATGTTCCGCATGCCGATCTTCACCTGGAACGTCCTGCTGACCGGTGTCCTGGTCCTGCTGGCCTTCCCCGTTCTCGCCGCCGCGCTCTTCGCGCTGGAGGCGGATCGGAAATTCGGCGCACATATCTTCGATGCTTCCAACGGCGGCGCGTTGTTGTGGCAACACCTCTTCTGGTTCTTCGGACACCCAGAGGTGTACATCATCGCCCTGCCGTTCTTCGGCATCGTTTCCGAGGTCATCCCCGTGTTCAGCCGCAAGCCGATGTTCGGCTACATCGGTCTGATCGCGGCGACGATCGCCATCGCCGGTCTCTCGGTGACGGTCTGGGCGCACCACATGTACGTGACGGGCGGCGTGCTGTTGCCGTTCTTCTCGTTCATGACGTTCCTCATCGCGGTGCCGACAGGTGTGAAGTTCTTCAACTGGATCGGCACGATGTGGAAGGGGTCGTTGTCCTTCGAGACACCGATGCTCTGGTCCATCGGCTTCCTGATCACCTTCCTGTTCGGTGGCCTGACCGGCGTCATCCTGGCCTCGCCCCCGATGGACTTCCACGTCTCGGACTCGTACTTCGTCGTCGCGCACTTCCACTACGTCGTCTTCGGCACCGTGGTCTTCGCGATGTTCGCCGGGTTCCACTTCTGGTGGCCGAAGTTCACCGGCAAGATGCTGGACGAGCGGCTCGGGAAGATCACCTTCTGGACGCTGTTCGTGGGCTTCCACGGCACGTTCCTGGTGCAGCACTGGCTCGGTGCCGAGGGAATGCCGCGTCGCTACGCGGACTACCTCGCCGCCGACGGATTCACGGCGCTGAACACGGTCTCGACCATCGCCTCCTTCGTGCTCGGCCTGTCGATGCTGCCGTTCTTCTACAACGTCTGGAAGACCGCCAAGTACGGCAAGAAGATCGAGGTCGACGACCCCTGGGGTTACGGCCGTTCGCTGGAGTGGGCGACCTCCTGCCCGCCCCCGCGGCACAACTTCCTCACCCTGCCGCGGATCCGCTCCGAATCCCCGGCGTTCGACCTGCACCACCCTTCGTTGCGGGCGATCGACGAGGCCGCCAACCGGCCGGACGCCTCCGCAGTCGTGGCCCCGGGGGACAGCCAGGAGTGAGCGCGGTCCGTCCCGGTCCGCAGAGCCCGACGAGAGGAGGAGGCGTGAACCCCGACAAGGACAGCGCCCGCGGCCTGGCCCAGCTGGAGGGCTACCTGCTGTGGAACGCCGAGATCGAGAGGGCGCGCGCGCAGGCACGCCGCCTCACCGACCAGCTGCCCTGGCTCACCACCGCCCAGCGCGAGGACCTGGAGCGCGTCTATCTCACCGAACGGGTCGCCGTCTCCCGCGAGTCGCTCACCCGCGTCCGCGACCGGGCGGCCGAACTGCGCGGGGAGTACACCGCGCGCTACGAACGGCTCCGGGCCCGCTGCGTCGCCCTCTCGGTCATGGCGGTGTCCACGGTCACCGGCATCGGTACGTCACTGACACTGCTCCTGCGCTGAGCCACCGTGACCCGGCGCGGCCCCGGACGGCCCGGGTCACGGCCGCTCCGGCCACTTCCGTACGGCGCGGAACGGTGGCCGGCGGGATCGGCAGCGAGGCCCGCGTGACCGCGCCGCCCGTCGTCCCCGGCGAGGGCCCCCGCCCGACGGGCCGTCACACCAGCACACCGGGGCGTGCGGACGCCCGGTGCGCCTCCTCAAGGGCGGCCAGCTGCTCCCGGATCCGTTGGGCGTGCGACGGTGGCAGCGCGGCGCCCCCGTCGTGGAGGTGCACCGCACAGGCCGTCGTCGTGTCCACGAGACGCTCCACAGCACCGGCCACCTCCTCGAAACCGGCCGTGCGCCCCGCGACCGGCGGGAGTTCGGCCGCCGAGAGATCCAGCGCGGCCCGCGCCACCCCGAGCGAACGGTAGGCGTCCCGGCGCAGCACCTCCCGTCCCGCACCGTCCTGAGGATGGGCGAGCACGTGCCGCAGATACCGGTGCGCCGCCGCCACCGCCGTGTCCACCGCCTCCCGCACCCGGTGGCCGCGCTGGCCGGGCAGCGGCAGATGCCCCACCAGCACCACGATCGCGCAGGCCGTCAACGACTCCACGACCCGGCCCCACGCGGCTTGCGGCTCCCCCGACAGCACGACGAGGGAGAGCACGAGCACCGTGACGACCGCCGTCTGGGCCGCGAAGTGCCGGGTGGCGAGGGGGATCAGCGCCCCGCACACGGCGACGGCCGCGACGGCGGGCAGCGGGCCGGCCACCAGCGCGAAGAACCCGGCGAAGACGGCGGCGCCCACGACCGTCCCCGCGGCCCGGCTCAGCACGCGGGAGACGAGCGGCCCCAGGTCCGGCTTGACCAGGAAGACCGCCGTCGCGGGCATCCAGTACCAGTGCCCGTGGTCCAGGCCGAGCGCCACCGCCGCACTGACCGCGCAGCACAGAGCCACCCGGAACCCGTACTCACGCCCCGCCGGACCGAAGGCCCCGCGCAGCAGCGGGAGGAGCCCCGGCCGCCCGCGCGCGGTCCGCAACGCCTGCCCGGCCCGGCGGTCGAAGGCCTCCGCGGCCGCCAGCAGGGCGTCGTCCAGCGCGCGGAGCCCCGCACCGGAGCGCACCGGCGCGGGCAGCGGCCCGCAGGCACTGCCCGTACGCACCGCGTGGGCCAGGCGCAGCGGCCCCTCCGCGACCCGGCCGGGCAACGGCTCCCCGGCCCAGGCGAGCGCCGTCGCCGCCTCGGCCAGTGGCAGTGCCGCCGCGTACCGGGCGTGCAGCCGCCGCTCCGCCGCCGAACTCGCGTACTGCCGCAGCCGGGGCCCGGACAACGCGTCCTGCGCCCGGTCGAGCGCGGCCGTGAGCGCTGCCCGGCGGGCCGGCGCCCGCGTACCGCCCGCCGCGCGCAGCAGCCCGGCGACCGCCGTGTACACCCCGGCGACCGCCTCGCGCTCGCCGTCGTAGCGGTACGGGCCGCCGCCGGTCGGCCGCCGCGAGGGCACCACCAGCAACAGGAACAGCGCCCATGCCGCCCCCGCCAGGAACAGCAGCGCCCGCTCCCCGCCGGGCTCCGGCAGCGGCATCCCGGCCCCGATCACGGCCGAGACCAGCAACTGCGTACCGCAGGCCGAAGCGACCGGGCCCGTCGAACTGAGGGCCCCCGCCAGCAGTCCCAGCGCACCGAGCAGCACCGGCAGCACGAACATCGCCGCCCCCGGCGGACCGACCGCCGGCAGGAGCGAGCCGATCAGCAGTCCGGCAGCGCCCGCGAGCGCGGGGACCCCCACCCGGGACACGGACGAACGACGTCCGCCCGGCCGGTCGTTGATCCCGGCGAACATCGCCCCCAGCGCCGCCGGAACACCTGCCGTCGGCCGGTCGGCGAGCACCGCGAGGAGCAGCGGGAGCATGGCGAGCGCCCCGCGCAGCACCGCACCACCGTGGACCGGGCCGCGCTGGGTCCGCAGCACGTGGCCGAGCCAGAGCGGCAGCGGCCGGACGGCGAAGGGGAAAACGGGTGACACCACCGGGCTCCAGTCCACAGGGGAGGGGGATCCGCCGGGGGACACCATCGGCCTGGGCGCTGATGCCAGTCTGGACCACCGAGGTGGAG
Source organism: Streptomyces sp. NPDC007346 (assembly GCF_040703535.1). NCBI lineage: Bacteria > Bacillati > Actinomycetota > Actinomycetes > Kitasatosporales > Streptomycetaceae > Streptomyces > Streptomyces sp. NPDC007346. The sequence goes on along the minus strand of NZ_JBEYKR010000042.1, from coordinate 21,286 downwards.
GTGGCGCTTCCGCCGCATTTCCATCACGTGAAAGATCACCACGTGCGGGAGAAGGGCGCCGCGTCCTCAGCAAGGGGCGCCGCGTCCTCATAAGGGGACGCCGCGTCCTTACGGAAGGGCGCCGCGTCCCCCTGGAGGATCACGCCCATCGCTCAGCGGGCCCCGAACTTCTGCGTCCACACAGGTCCCCCGCCGGAGTCCTGCTTCCCTATGCCCATCTCCTTGAAGGAGCAGTTCAGGATGTTCGCCCGGTGCCCCGGACTGTTCATCCACGCCTGCATCACATCGGCCGGTGTCCGCTGCCCCTTGGCGATGTTCTCGCCGTAGGTGCTCCACCGGTATCCGGCCGCGGTGATCCGGGCGCCCGGGTCGGTGCCGTCCGGGGAGGTGTGCGAGAAGTAGTCCCGGGACGCCATGTCGGCGGAGTGCCGCTGCGCCGCCGTCGCCAGCAGGTCGTTGGAGGTCACCGGAGCGCAACCCTCCTTCGCCCGCTCGGCGTTGACGATCTGGAGGACCTGGCCGCTCTCCGACGCCGGGGGCGCGGGCGCGGGTGCGGGCGGCGGCGGGGGCTTGGGGGCCGGGGCGGCCGTGCTCGGCGCGGGGGGCCGTGCGCTCTTCGTCGGTGAGGGCTTGGGCTCGGTCGAAGGGCTCGCGGAGGGCGAGGCACTGGCCGAGGGGGAGGCGGAGGAGGCCGAGGGGGACGGCGAAGGGGTCGTCGGCGTGGGGGAGGGGGAGGGCGAGGACGCGGCTGCCGTGGGGAGGGCCGCACTCTCGGTCGGAACCCCAGCGCTCAGGGTCGTCGCGTCCCGGTCCTCGCCGTCGGTGTAGAGGTGCACGGCCGCGCCGCCCGTACCCAGCGCCGCGACGGCGACCACGGCGGCGATGGCCGAGTTGCGGCGCCGCCGCCGTACCTGACCGCGCCTGCGCTCGGCCCGCCCGGCCCCGGCGGCGGAGGGGACGGTGAGGTGCGCGGCCGTGGTCAGCAGCTCCGGGGCCACCGCCCCGCCCGCCGCCCCGGCCACCGGGACCAGCGCGAGACCGACCAGCAGGCCCTCCGCGGGCACGAGCCCCGAGCCGTGGCCCGAGCAGACGGTGCACTCGCGGGCGTGGCGGGCCAGCCGCTTGCGCCACAGGGCGGACGGCACCCCGTCCCAGCCGGCGAGGATGTCCTCCAGCAGCACGCACGGCGGGTCGGCCGCCAGCGCGCCCACCACGACCCGGGCCGCCTCCAGCTGAGCCTTCATCCGCTGGACGCGTACGGCTGTGTGCTGGAGGGAGAGTTCCAGGGCCGCCGCGACCTCGGCACGCGAGAGCTGCCCCGCCGTCTCCAGCCACCACAGCGACAACAGCGCGCGGTCGTCCTCGTCGAGCCACCGTGTCGCCTCCGCCACCTGGCGCCGCTGTCCGGTCAGCCCGAGCCGCAGAATGGTCAGCTCGACGAAGTCGGCGCGCGGATCGGCCAGGTCGAACGTGTCGTCCAGCCGGTCGGCGGACACCGCCCCCGACCGGCCCTCGCGCCAGTGCCTGCGTATCTCGTTCATGGCTATCGCCACCAGCCAGGACCGGAATCTCTCCGGATCACGGAGCTCGGGCAGGCTGCGCAGCATGCGCAGCACCGTCTCCTGCACCACGTCGTCCACGTCCGCGTGCCCGTTCAACGCCCGGCCGACGACGTTGTAGAGCAACGGCAGATACGACGCTACGAGCCGGTCCTTGGCCTCCTGGTCGCCCTTCCGCGCCGCCGCGACCAGGGCCGTCCCGTGATCCTTGCCCATGCTGTGCTCACTCTTCCGGGGTCCGGTGCTGTCACTTCCCACACTCGGGAGATGCGGTGCGGGCCGGACGATAACAAGAATCCGACGACCATCCCGGAAATCTTCCGGGGCCCCGCTCGCCCCGGGCGGGCCCACGGAAACGCACCCGGTCCGTGCCACGGGTGGGACCCGCGGCACGGACCGGGTGTGCGGACAGGGCCGGCAAGTCACCGGCGGCGGTTCAGGAGCGCGGCGATCCGTCCTGGCCGCGATCCGTGCCGAACTGCTGCCTGAGCTTGTCCTGGGCGGAGTCGACCTGGCCGCTGTACTTGCCCTTGGTCCGGTCGTCGACCATGTCTCCGGCCTTGTCGATGCCCTTGCCCGCCTTGTCCTCGTGGCCCTTGAGCATCTTCTTGATCTTGTCCAGTGCGGACATGCCTGATCCTCCTCGCCTCTGCGCCCCCACCCATCAAGGGTCACCGCCCCCGGCCCGGACCGCATCTCCGCACCGCCCGGCCCGCATCTCCGCACCGCCCGGACGCGCGCCCGGACCTCGGCCGCGTGGCGCCGGGGAAGGTGTGCCGGGGGCGGGGAAGTGTGAACGCGCGCCGACTGGGCAGATACCGGTCACCTGGAGGAGGTGGTGGCCATGGGCCGCATCCGCATCGTTGTCCGTCGACCCGCGCCCCCGTCCGGACCGCCCCCGCTCGACCTGCGGACCCCCTCCGGCCGGCCGCTGCCCTACTGACCGGGTTCGCGACGCCACCGACCGGGGCCGTGAGGGCTCGTCACCGGCCGGAGTGCGGCGGGTCGTCGTCGTACCGCGCCGGAGGCGGTCCCGACAGCGGGGCGAGCTGCTCCACCAGCGCCTCCAGCTCCACGACCGCGTGCTCCGTCTCACGGCGGATGTTCTGGTGCTCGGCCACGATCGCCCCGAGCAGCAGCGCGGTGAGCGCCACGCACCCGTTGAGCACGGTGAGGTTGGCCATGACCTCCATGAGGGTGTGGCCCGCGAACGGCCCCAGGGCATCGGTACCGGCGGTGATCGCCAGCACCGACACCACCAGGGCGCACGGCGCGCTGCCGGGCAGCTGGAACCGCAGCGCCGCCCAGATGATCACCGGGAACACCAGGTAGATCATCGAGAGCGAGCTCCGGGTGGAGAAGTATCCCGCCACGACCACGACGACGGCGAGGAGACAGGCCTCCGGCCACCGGTCGGACAGCCGGGGCCACCGCACCCGTCTCAGCACCAGCAGTACGGGGGTGACCACGAGGACCCCCATGGCGTCCCCCGCCCACCAGGACGACCAGACCAGCCAGAACCGCCCCGGGGGAACCTTGTCGTCCAGCATCAGCGTCACGGCGCCGACGGTGGCGCTGATCAGCATCCCGGCGAGCGCGCCGAGGAAGACCAGACAGACCCCGTCCCGCAGCCGGGCCAGTTCGCCGCGGAAGCCGACCCTGCGCAGCAGCGCGTAGGCGGCCAGCGGCGCGAGGGTGTTGCCGAGGACGATGCCCAGCCGGGACACGGTGAACGCGTCACCGATGGCGGAGACCGTGAAGAGCGCACCCAGGGCGATGCCCGGCCAGACCCGCGCCCCGAGGTACAGCAGGGCGGCCAGCGCGATCCCGGTGGGCGGCCAGAGCGGGGTGACCATGGCGCCGTCCACCACCACCTGACGCGTCAGCCCGAGCCGTCCGGACAGGTAGTAGGCGCCGGCCACGCCCAGGACCTGCGCCACGTACACGGCCCGACGTCTGGCTTCCTTGCTGCGGATCACAGCACTCATCAGACACCGACCTCGCGGAGGAGGTGGCCGGTGACACGCACCCTGCCGCCTCGGCGTCACCCCGCTCGGGCCGGGGCGTGCCGCAGGACGAGTACGGCCGCGTCGTCCTCGTGGCCCGTCAGCTCCGTCGCCCCGAGAACACCGTCGGCCAGGGTGTCCGCGCTCTCCCCGGCATGGGCGGCGACCAGCCGCCGCACCCGGTCGAGCCCCTCCTCGATCAGCAGCGACGGGCCCTCGACGACACCGTCGGTGAGCAGCACGATCGCACCGTCCGCGTCCAGGGTCCGCCGGGTGACGGGATACCTCTCGCCCGTCTGGATCCCCAGCGGCAGGCCCCCCGGGTCCTCCGTGACGCCGGACCGCCCGTCCACGGTCGCCCACACACTGGCCACGTGCCCGGCCCGCGCACTGCGCAGCTCCCAGGTCCGCGGGTCCAGCCGCAGGAACGTACAGGTCGCGAAGAGACCGGAGTCCACGGACAGCAGCAGGTCGTTGGTCCGGCCCATGACCTCACCCGGGTCGGAGACCGTGCCCGCGATGGCCCGCATCGCGATGCGGACCTGCCCCATGAAGGCGGCCGCCTCCACGTCGTGTCCCTGGACGTCACCGATCGCGAACCCGAGGGCGCCGTCCGCCAGCGCGAAGCCGTCGTACCAGTCACCGCCGATGTCCAGGCCGTCCCGTGCCGGCGCGTAGCGCGCCGCGGAGCGCAGACCGGGGAGGTCGGGAAGGGTCGCCGGGAGCATGTCGCGCTGAAGGGCCTGCGCGAGTTCCACTCTGGCCTGGTGCAGTTCCACCTCCCGCCGAGCGCGGGCGGTGAGGCTCTGCAACGTGGTCAGCAGGTCCTCGCCGCTCACCGAGCGGGGAGTCCGTCGCCGGTTCATTGGCTGCTCCGCGGTGCGTGAGTCCCTGAATCATATGGTGCACGCCCCGCGGCGGCGACTTCGCCGACGACGGGGCGCACCCCGTTCCCGCAAGGAGCGGGATGGCCGGATGGCCCCGCACGCCGGGCCGTTGTCAGTGGCCGGTGGGATGCTGCCTGCATGGACGAGCTGATGAGGCAGCGACGGGTGTACGGCACCGACCACGACGATCCGCATCCCGGTCCGAGGCCGGGCCACGACTACCGGGAACTGGTCGGCGGCCCGCTCGACGGTCTGCTCCTGGACGTCACCGGCTGGAGCGAGGCGGCCCTGCGTGAAGGCGTCGGACTGGTCACGGAGATAGGCGCCTACGGGCCGGGTGGCCGCGCCGAGTACGGGCCCCGCTCGATCGACGGCCACCAGTGGGACTGGCGGGGAGACGTGCGCTAGGAGCGGCCGGACACCCCCGGGGGGTTGCGCGGTGCCCAGGACGATGTCCGAGGTGGCGCCCGCGCCCAGGCGCACGGGGACAAGAGACAGGGGGACGGGGGAGGGAACGGGGGGAGGGGAACGGCAGCCTCACGCCGTCCGATAGGTTCTGCGGTCATGTGGGCTTTGAGTGCTGTCGGATACCGTCGGCTGGGTGCGGCGGGTGCCCTGGCGACCGCCGCGGGCGGCTGGATCTCCGGCAAGCTGCCGGCTCACGACCCCTGGGGCCTCTGGGTCGACCACGGATCCGCCGTACGGACGGCCGCCGCGGTCCTCGCCTACGCCGGACTCACCGTGCTGGTCGTCGCCTGGTGGCAGTACGGCAGGGCCGCCGCATCCGTGCGGGAAACGCTCACCACCCTCGCCTGGTGGACCGCGCCCTTCCTCCTCACGCCACCGCTCTACAGCGCCGACGTCTACAGCTACATCGCCCAGGGCGCGATGGTCATCGAGGGCCACGACGTCTACACTGTCGGCCCCTCCAGCCTGGACCCCGCCGGAATCGGCGGCGACGCGGCGGCGAGCGTCGGCAACCACTGGCGCGACACCCCGGCCCCGTACGGCCCCCTCTTCCTCCTTCTCTCCGCCGCCGTGGCGAAGACGACCGGCGGCACGATCGTCCCCGCCGTCCTGGCGATGCGGCTCATCGCGCTCGCCTCACTGGTCCTCATCGTCTGGGCCCTGCGCAGGCTGGCCCGCGAACACGGCACCAGCGAGAGCCGCGCCCTGTGGCTGGGGGCGCTCAACCCGCTCCTGCTGATGCACGTCGTCGCGGGCATGCACAACGACGGCCTGATGATCGGCCTGATGCTGGCCGGGATCGCGCTCGCGCTGCGCGGCAGATGGGTGGCCGGCAGCGCCCTCGTCGGGCTCGCGATGACGGTCAAGTCCCCGGCCGCCGTATCGCTGCTGTTCATCGGCGTCACCGTGCACGCCTCCGCGACCGGCCCCCGGCTACGGCGGTGGGCCAAGGGGCTCCTCGCACCCGGCCTCGTCGCGTGTGCCGTCGCCGGCTCGGCGACCCTGATCAGCGGCACCGGCTTCGGCTGGCTCAGGACCCAGGGCGTCGCCGGCAACATCCACACGGCGCTCTCCGTCGTCAGCGACCTCGGCCTGGGCCTGGGCGAGCTGGGCCGCCTGCTCCTGGGCACCGACCCCGAACCGGTCAAGTCCGCCGTGCAGACCCTCGGCCTGGCGGCGGCGGTCGTCGTGATCGTCGTCCTGGCCCGCAGGTCGATGAACGGCCACCTGCCACCGGCCCACGCCCTGGGCCTCGGGCTGCTGGCGCTGGTCGCGCTCTCGCCCATGGTGCAGCCCTGGTACCTCCTGTGGGGGCTGGTCGTCGTGGCCGCCACCCAGCAGTACGGCCGGGTCGTCACGGTCCTCATGGTGCTGTCGGCGGCGCTCGTCTACGAGACCCACCCCACGGGCGCCACCCCTCCCTTCGGGTTCGCCCTCGCCGCACTCGCGGCCCTCCTCGCCACCCTCGTCGCCCGCCGCACCCCGCCCGCCGCGGAAGGCGCGCAGGTGCTCGGAGCAGGCGGTGGCCGCCCGCAGGGCGCCCCGCGGTCCACCGAGATCCCGCAGAGCACGGCGTAGCCCATCGCTCGACGCCCGGGGCGGGCCTCCGGTACGCTGATCCCGTCCTGTTGTCTCCGATAGAGGTGGACGTTGCGCATCTGAGGTCCGCGATCATCGCGCGGTACGGCCTGGCCCGTACACCGGTCACGACGCTGTCGGCATCTCTGCCGCCCGTGACTTCCGCGTGGATGCGACCTCGGTGCTGAGCCGTCCCTCCTGCGCAGGGCTGTTCTCCCCACCACTCTCCGGCCCCGGCCGGGTCGCCGCGTGCTGTTCGCATACGAAGCCCCCCGTTCCTTCCGCTTCCGACTGCGAGAACCCACCATGAGCCATCCCACCGCGCCCAGCGCCTCCGTGGCCGTCTCCAACCTCACCTTCCGGTGGCCCGACGGCACCAGCCTCTTCGACGGCCTCTCCCTCACCGTCCCCCGGGGCCGCACCGGCCTGGTCGGCACCAACGGCACCGGCAAGTCGACCCTGCTGCGCCTGCTCGCCGGCCACCTGCGCCCCTCGGAGGGGTCCGTCAGCGTGGGCGGAAACCTCGCCTACCTGCCCCAGAACATCACCCTGGACACCGGCCTGCGGGTCGACGGGGCCCTCGGCATCGCCGAGCGGCGGGCCGCCCTGCGCGCCATCGAGTCCGGAGACGTACGGGAGGAGCACTTCGAGACGGTCGGCGACGACTGGGACGTCGAGGAACGCGCCCTGGCCACCCTCGGCTCCCTGGGACTCGGCGCCGTCGAACTGGACCGCACCGTCGGGCAGCTGTCCGGCGGGGAGACCGTCCTGCTGCGCCTGGCCGCGCTGCTCCTCGAACGCCCCGACGTCCTCCTTCTCGACGAGCCCACCAACAACCTGGACCTGTTCGCCCGCCGCAGGCTCTACGACGCCGTCGACTCCTGGCGCACCGGCATCCTGATCGTCGTCAGCCACGACCGGGACCTGCTGGAGCGGGTCGACCGCATCGCGGAACTGCGATCGGGCTCGGTGAGCTGGTACGGGGGCGGCTGGTCCGCCTATCAGGAGGCCATCGCCACTCAGCAGGAGGCCGCCGGACGGATGCTGCGCTCCGCCGAGGCCGACGTACGGCGCCAGCAGCGCGAGCTGGAGGAGACCCGGACCAAGGTGGCCCGCCGCCAGCGCCACGACAAGAAGCTGGACGCCCAGCGGCGCGCCCCGCGCATCGTCGCGGGCGAACGCAAGCGCTCGGCCCAGGAGTCCGGGGACCGGCTGCGCGGGCTCCACGAGGACCGGCTCGACGAGGCACGCGAGCGCAGGGAGGAGGCCGCCGAAGCCGTCCGCCGCGACGCCGAGATCAAGGTGAGCCTGCCCCACACCGCCGTACCCGCCGGCCGCACCGTCCTGACCGTACGGGACCTGAGCCTGCCCTACGGGCGGCTGCGCGAGGGCAGCCTCCAGGTGAAGGGACCCGAACGCATCGCCCTGGTCGGCCGCAACGGGGCGGGCAAGACGACCCTGCTGCGCACGCTCACCGGAGAGCTCGCCCCCAGCTCCGGCGAGGCCACGGCGTCGGTGCCGCTGAAATTCCTCCCGCAGCGGCTGGACGTCCTGGACGACACCTTGAGCGTCGCCGCCAACGTCGCCCGCACGGCGCCCGGCACCACCGACAACCGGATCCGCTCCCAGCTCGCCCGGTTCCTCTTCAAGGGGGCCCGCGCCGAGCAGCCGGCGGGCACCCTCTCGGGCGGTGAACGCTTCCGGGCCGCGCTCGCGGCCACGATGCTCGCCGCCCCCGCACCGCAACTGCTCCTGCTGGACGAGCCGACGAACAACCTCGACCTGGCCAGCGTGCGGCAGCTGACGAGCGCTCTGGAGTCCTACGAAGGCGCCCTTGTCATCGCCAGCCACGACCTGCCGTTCCTGGAATCCATCGGCATCACCCGCTGGATCCTGCTGGACGACGAGCTGCGGGAGAGCGACGCAGAAGAAGTCCGCGCACTGTTCGGCAGCCCGGAGTCGACCCCGGCGGGCACGCCGTGAGCCCTGCCGACGGGAAGGAGATCCGGACGGGCGCCGACCTCGGCCCCTGTGCCGTACGGATCACCGGGGTGATGGCCGCGGGGAGGCCGACCGTCGCCCAGCTCGGTTCCGGCCGTTCTCGACACCTTGACCCGGTGACCCGGTGACCCGGTGACCCGGTGACCCGGTGTGAGGGGGAGGCGGCCTCTCAGGCCGCTTCGTAACGGTGGGCCCGCCCGCCCCGCCACTCCACCCAGACCGGGTTGTCGAGGATCCGGTCCGCCTCTTCGAGGCCGGCCTCGCTCAGGAACACGATCACGTCGTGGTCGCTGTGGGCCAGCCCGAGTATCTCGTCCCGGCCTTCGTAGTGCACGGTCACCCGGCGGCCGCCCGAGGGGGTCGGCCGGTGGATGACGATCGGTGGATTCGCCATGGCTCCACCCTGCGACGCGCCCCGCCCCCTCGCATCCCCGGCCCGTCCTCTCCGCGAGCGAGCCGCCGGCGGTCCGGCGCGGCCGCACCCTCCCGAGGGGCGGGGGAGGCCCTCACCGCCCGGCGGCCCCGACTTCCACCGTTGTGGTGACGCGCACCAGGGAGGGGGTGCGCGGGGCGGAGCCGAACCCGAAGGCCACAGGCGGATCGAGCGGGGCGAGCGGGCCCAGGTCCACCCCGTCCAGTACGGCGTGGGCGGCCAGGACGGGCCGCAGGTCCCGCGCCCCGTACCACTCCCGCCGCCCGGGGCCCGCGCGGCCCAGGGTGCGTACGCCGGGCATCAGCAGCCGGGCCGGCACGTCGCACAGCGCGGCCCAGAGCGGGCTGCGGACGAGCGGGGCCGGTACGGCGGCCAGCAGCAGGCCGAGGGCGGACCGGCGTCCGGCCCGCAGCCGCAGGCGCAGCGTCCCCGCCTCGACGAGCCAGATGGCCCCGGAGCCGGAGAGGGAGCCGGTGACGGCCACGGGGACCACCTCGATCCGGTCGAAGCGGTACGTGGCGGCGACGAAGTCGGCGACCGGCCGGGTGGGCGCCAGCAGGACCCGTTCGCCGTCGGGACGCTCGACCATGACGTCGCTGAACGCCCCGAACGGCGAACGCGGCCAGTGGCCGACCACCAGCCGGGTGCCCGAGGACGTACCCACACCGGCGATCCAGCCGTCGAACCGCAGCCGCTCGCCCGCCACAGCCCCTACTCGAAGCGCGACGGGTCGCCGGCGCCCCGGCGTACGATCTCCGGCTCGTCACCGGAGAAGTCGATGACGGTGGTCGGCTCGGTGCCGCAGTCGCCCGAGTCGATGACGGCGTCCACCTCGTGGTCGAGCCGCTCCTTGATCTCCCAGCCCTGCGTCAGCGGCTCCTCCTCGTCCGGCAGCAGCAGTGTGCTGGACAGCAGCGGCTCGCCCAGCTCGGAGACCAGCGCCTGGGTCACGACGTGGTCGGGGATGCGGACGCCGACCGTCTTCTTCTTCGGGTGCAGCAGCTGGCGGGGCACCTCCTTCGTCGCCGGGAGGATGAAGGTGTAACTGCCGGGCGTGGCCGCCTTGACCGCGCGGAACACGTCGTTGTCCACGCGGACGAACTGCGCCAGCTGCGCGAAGTCGTGGCACACCAGCGTGAAGTGATGGCGGTCGTCGAGGTTGCGGATCGACCGGATCCGGGCGATGCCCTCGCGGTTGCCCAGCTGACAGCCCAGCGCGTAACAGGAATCGGTCGGATACGCCACGAGCGCACCGGAACGGATGCTGTCGACCACCGTGCCGATGGTGCGCGGCTGGGGATTCTCGGGGTGCACGTCGAAGTACTTGGCCATCCGCCGAGCTTACGTGCTCCGGAGGCGGCCCGTCCGGACAGCGGGCACGACGACGGGGAGACGGCCCGGAACACCGGACCGCCCCCCCGCCGCTCTCCGTATGGTCAGACCGTGGCGGGCCCGACCAGCTCCTCCAGGACGTCCTCCATCGTCACGAAGCCGATGACCGTCCCCTTGTCACCGGCGACGGCGGCCAGGTGCGTACCGGCGGCACGCATCGCCGTCAGGGTGTCGTCGAGCGGGGTGTCGATCTCGACCCGGATGACGGGGTGGATCGCGCTCGTGGGCAGCGGCTTGGTGCGCTCCGCGACCCCGAGGGCGTCCTTGATGTGCAGATAGCCCAGCACCCCGTCGTCCGGGGCGGTCACCGGCAGCCGGGAGAAGCCGGAGGCGACCGCGGCCCGCTCCAGCTGCTGCGGGGTGATGCCGAGGTCGACGGTGACGGTCCGGTTGAGCGGGACCATGACCTCGCCGACCGGCCGGGTGCCCAGCTCCAGGGCGTCCCGCAGCCGCTCCCCGTCGGCCGGGGCGAGAAGACCGGCGTCGCTGGAGTCCTTGACCAGGCGGACCAGTTCGTCGTCGGTGAAGACCGAGGCGACCTCGTCCTTGGGCTCGACCCTCAGCAGCCGCAGCAGCATGTTGGCGAACGCGTTGATACCGAAGATGACCGGGCGCAGCGCCCGGGTCAGGGCCACCAGGGCCGGGCCCAGCGCCAGGGCCGTGGCGACGGGCGCGGCGAGCGCGATGTTCTTCGGGATCATCTCGCCGATGAGCATGTGGAGATAGGTCGCCAGGGTCAGCGCGATGACGAACGCGATCGGATGGACCAGTGCGTCCGGCACGCCGATAGCGTCGAACGGCGGCTCCAGCAGATGCGCGATGGCCGGTTCGGCGACGGCGCCCAGCACCAGCGAGGAGATCGTGATGCCGAGCTGGGCGGTGGCCATGGCGGCCGACAGGTGCTCGATGCCCCACAGGGTGCTCTTCGCCCGCCGGCTGCCGCGCAGGGCCTCCGGCTCTATCTGGCTGCGGCGCACGGAGATCAGGGCGAACTCCGCGCCGACGAAGAACGCGTTCGTCAGAAGGGTGAGCGCCCCGATGAGAAGCTGAACGGTGGTCATCGGGCGTCCTCCTCGACCAGGGCTAGCGCCGGGTCGGGGGCGGTGATCCGCACCCGGTCGGCCCGGTGGTGCTCGATGTCGAGCACGTCGAACTGCCAGCCGCCGATCTCGATCCGGTCGGTGCGGACCGGGATACGGGCGAGCTGGTTGGCCAGCAGCCCGGCGAGCGTCTCGTAGGGGCCTTCCGGCGCGCGGAAGCCGATCCGGTCGAGCTGGTCCAGCCGGATGCTGCCCTCCGCCTCCCAGACCGGGCGGCCCTCGCCGAGCGGCTCGGCCGGTTCCAGGTCGGGGCGCTCGTGCGGGTCGTGCTCGTCGCGGACCTCTCCGACGACCTCCTCGACGATGTCCTCGACGGTGGCGACCCCCGCCGTACCGCCGTACTCGTCGATGACGACCGCCATGGTCCGGTGGAGGCGCATCTGCGCCAGCAGTCGGTCCACAGGGAGCGAATCCGGTACGAGAAGGGGCTCGGTGGCCAGGGCGGTGACCGGCGTCCGGGCACGCTCGGACTCGTCCAGGGCCAGGACGTCACGGATGTGGACGGTCCCGATGACCTGGTCCAGGCTGTCGCGGTAGACCGGGAAGCGGGACAGGCCGGTGGCCAGCGTGAGGTTGGCGGCGTCGGCCGCGGTGGCATGGGCCTCCAGGGCCCGTACGTCCACCCTCGGCGTCATCACGTTCTCGGCGGACAGCTCCGCCAGGTGCAGGGTGCGGACGAAGAGCTCCGCCGAGTCCTGCTCGATGGCGCCCTGGCGGGCCGAGTGCTGCGCGAGAGCGATGAGCTCCTGCGGGGTACGGGCCGAGGCCAGCTCCTCGGCCGGCTCCAGGCCGAACCGGCGCACGACGCGGTTGGCCGTGTTGTTGAGGTGGCGGATCAGCGGGGCGAAGCAGGCCGTGAACGCACGCTGCGGGCCGGAGACGACCTTGGCGACGGCCAGCGGGTTGGAGATCGCCCAGTTCTTCGGGACGAGTTCACCGACGACCATGAGGACGACGGTGGACAGCGCCACACCGAGCAGGGTCGCGACCGTGGACACGGCGCCCGCCGGGAGACCGGCGGACTCCAGCGGGGTGCGCAGGAGCGCGGCCAGGGACGGCTCGGCCAGCATGCCGATGACCAGCGAGGTCACCGTGATGCCGAGCTGGGCGCCGGACAGCTGGAACGTGAGCCGCTTGGCCGCCTTGAGCGCGCTCTCGGCGCCGCGCTCACCGGCCCGCGCGGCTCGTTCGAGCTCACTGCGCTCGATGGTGGTCAGCGAGAACTCGGCCGCGACGAACACCGCGCACGCCAGAGTCAGACCGAGGGCGAGAAGGAGCAGGAGCACTTCGCTCACCGTGTCACCTCCGTCCCCTGGTGTGCCGGGGCAGGGATGACACGGTTCGTACTGGGAGGCTCACCCATTGCGGTACCGCAGCTCCTTCTCTGTTCGGGGCGTCGGGCTCGACGCCGAGGGCGGATGACTACCCGCCCTGTAGATAGTAAAGGGAGAGCAAATCGATGGGGAGTGGCGCGCATCACGGCAGGGGTCGGCTGGGTAGAGAGGTGTTCTCACCCACCGAAGAAGGAGTGGACGCCGGACATGGTGTTCAAGAAGTTGCTCGGAGCCCTCGGGGTCGGCGGCCCCTCGGTCGACACCGTTCTGCAGCCCGCCCCCGCCCTGCCGGGCGGCCCGCTCTCCGGCGAGGTCCGCCTGCGCGGCGGCGGGAGCGAGGTGACGGTCGAACGGATCACGCTCCTCCTGGTCGCCCGGGTCGAGGCGGAGGGCCAGGACGAGGAGCGCGAGGGCACGGCCGTCCTCGAACGGTTCTTCGTCGGCGGCGGATTCCGGCTCGCGGAGGGCGCCGAGCACACCGTGCCGTTCACCGTCACCCTGCCCTGGGAGACCCCGTTCACCGAGCTCCACGGCCAGCCCCTCGGGCTGGTCCTGGGGATCCGGACGGAGCTGGAGGTCGCCGGGGCGCGGGACAAGGGCGACCTCGACGCGCTCGCGGTGGCACCCCTGCCCGCCCAGGAGGCGGTCCTGGAGGCGTTCGGGCAGCTCGGATACGGATTCAGGTCGGCCGACCTGGAGCTCGGCCACATCCGGGGGACCGGTCAGCAGCTGCCCTGCTACCAGGAGATCGAGATGGTGCCGCCCGCCGGGGAGGCCCACGCCGTCAACGAGATCGAGGTGACGTTCCTCGCCGCGCCGGCCGGCCTGGAGGTCGTGATCGAGGCGGACAAGCGGGCCGGGCTCCACTCCGAGGGCCACGACACCGTGCACCGTTTCACGACCTCGCACCACACCGTGGCACAGGCCGACCGCAACGCCGAGGTCGACGCCTGGCTCCAGCAGGTGACCGGCGCCCGCGCGGCCCACGCCGCGCCGTACGCGTACGCCCAGGACGGCCACCACGACGCTCACGCCCACGACGGCCACCACCGATCGGGCCCCGGGGCCGGAGCGGTGGTGGCGGGGGTCGCGGCAGGGGCCGCCGTCGGTGTCGTCGGCGGAATGGTCGCCGCCGAGGTGATCGACGAGATCGGCGACGCCTTCGAGGACGACGAGGAGGAGTGACCCCGGCACGGCCCGGCGCGAACGGCTCCTCGCGGGCGCCGGGCCGCGCCGGGCCGGGCATGTCCGCTCGGGCATGTCGGTTCGGGGGAGGCGCGTTCATGGCGGCGGCGCGGCGGCCCTGATCGGGCCGGGACGGAGCGGCGGAGGCCTGGAACGTGGTGTCCCGGGGGCGAGGGGCGGGAAAAGACGGCGAACCGGTTGGTTTTATCGTGGGGCCATGAAGACGGGACGGATCACCAGCGCGGGCCAGGCTTCCCGGCGGCGGCTGCTGGACACGGCGACGGCGGAGTTCGCGGCCTACGGCATCGCCGGTGCCCGTATCGACCGCATCTCCGCCGACGCCCAGGTCAACAAGGCCCAGATCTACAAGTATTACCGCAGCAAGGACGAGCTTTTCGACGCCGTCTTCGCCGAGCACGTGGAGCGGATCGTCGAGACCGTCCCCGTGACGGGCGACGACCTCCCCGGCTACGCCGTCCGCCTCTACGACTCCTACCTCGTCCGCCCCGAACTGGTCCGCCTCGCCACCTGGGCCCGACTCGAACGCACTCCCACGGGCGACCTGTTCCACTTCATGCCGGGGCACGACGAGACCAAGCTCCGGTCGATCGCCGACGCCCAGGCGAAGGGCCTCGTCGACCCGGAGCTCCCGGCGGCCGAGGTGCTCTCCCTCGTCACCGCCATGTCGATGACCTGGTCCCCGGCCAGCGCCCTGTACGCCGCGAGCAGGGACGAGGCCGAGGCCGAACACGACCGGCGCCGCACCGCACTCGCCCGCGCGGTGCGGCGCGCCTTCGCGCCGTGAACGGCCCCTCCTGGGGCGTGGCCGGCGGATCAGGACCCCAGGGGCCGGAGATCCGCTAGGACTTGTCCGGCCGATCATGTGACTGCACCGCACCTGGGTCGTTGATGTGGGCATGGGGCGGGGTGATCTGAGTGATGCTGAGTGGGAACGGCTGCGGCCGTTCCTGCCGGTCAGCAACAGGCGTTGTGGCAGGTGGCGGGACCACCGGCAGGTGATCGACGGGATTCTGCACCGAGTGCGGACCGGCGTGCAGTGGCGTGACCTGCCTGAACGGTTCGGGCCGTGGAAGACCGTCTATGAACGCCACCGGCTGTGGTCGGCCGACGGGACGTGGGAGCGTCTGTTCCAGCAGGTCCAGGCCGCAGCCGACGCGGCAGGTGAGATCGACTGGGACATCTCGGTCGACTCCACCATCGTTCGTGCGCATCAGCATGCGGCGGGTGCCCGCACCGACCCACCGCCGGCGCCCGGCTCAAAGGGGGCCGAGGAGCCAGAACACCAGGACGAAACGCCGTGGCAGAGCCTGCACGCCCGCCTGGTGGAGGTGGTGCTGGAGGTGAGGGCCTGGGCCGTTCGCGCGGCGGGTTCACCACCAAGCTCCACCTGAGCGCGGATGGCCGCTGCAGACCGCTGTCCCTGATCGTCACACCAGGTCAGCGGGCGGACTGCACCCAGTTCAAGCCGGTCCTGGAGAAGATCCGCGTTCCGAAACTCGGGCCGGGCAGGCCCCGTAAGAAGCCCGACAGCGTCGCCGCCGACAAGGCGTACAGCAACGGGCCCGTCCGGAACTACCTGCGGCGCCGGGGCATCCGGCACACGATCCCGGAGAAGTCCGACAGTCAGGCCGCCCGCCAGCGCAGAGGCTCACGCGGCGGACGGCCACCAGGCTTCAACGAAGAGCGGTACAAGAAACGCAACACTGTCGAACGGGCCATCAACCGCTTGAAGCAGCACCGGGCAGTCGCTACACGCTACGACAAACGCGGCTACGTCTTCCTCGGCACCGCCACCGCGGCAGCCCTTGTGATCTGGCTCCGTAGCTGAATACCGGCATCACAAGGCAATCGGCCCGTATGCCAAGGCCTGGTCGACGACTTCCTCGGCCGACAACTCCCGCTCCGGCGGCCAGAAGATCAGGCCGCTGACGTGACCGGACGGGCAGGACAGAGCTCTGTCGAGCCTGTCCAGCCAGTCGTTCACCTCGTCTTCGGAGGCGTAGTCCGCCTCCATGATCCGCTGCACAAGCGCGACCGCTTCCGCCCGACTCAACCCCACCGCACTCATCAGGCCCCTCCATCGGTGCACCTTACCGAGCGGCGTGATCGGCCGGACAAGTCCTAGGCGAGGCGCGCCGCCAGGGCGTCCAGGTCGGTCACGAACCAGATGTCCCGTCCCCGGTTGGCCTCGCGGACCAGGTCGGGCAGGGCCGTGCTCGCCGCCAGGTGGCGGGTGATGTCCCCGACGACGACCAGCCGCAGCCGGTAGTTGGAGAACTTCTGGAGGATCGCGCCGGCGACCCCGGTGCTCAGGTCGAAGAAGCGGTCGTCCAGCCGCTCGGCCGGGACCGCGACCACCTCGGCGCCCTGGAACGCGGGCCCGATCAGATGGTCGAGCGCGTCCTGCACGGTGGCGATCGGGGGGCCGTCGGCGGAGCAGGTCAGCACCGGTGTGCCGTGGTGTTCCACCAGAAGGTCAGGCACGGTGCGCCTCCTGTCCGTCGCCGGTTCCGAGCATGTCGTTGTCCGGACCGAGTACGCCGTCGATCAGGTGCAGCAGTTCGGCGGTGGCCGAGGCGCCGCCGAGAATCACGATCTTCATCCGGGCTCTTTCCCTGTCGTGGACCGTCTGGACGTGCAGGGGGTCCGGGGTGTCGCGGGGGGACTGCGCGCTCGCGGTGAGGAAGGTGCTCAGCCGATGCGCGGCGTCGGGGCCGATCGCGTCGATCCGCACGATGCTCGACACCTCCAGGTGCCCTCGCCCGCCGCCCGCGCCGGACGGCGGGCCATCGGGCGCGTCGGCGGCCGAGTGGCTGGTCAGAGCCTCGAAATCCGCCCGGCTGATCCGGTACTGCTTGCCGATCCGGACGGCCTTGAGCCGCCCGTCGCGCACATAGTTCCGGACGGTCCGCACATGCAGGCCCAGCCGCTCGGCCACCTCGCCGATCGAGTACAGCTCACGCCCCTCGCCGCTCTCCATGCTGCCGAACAGTACCTCAAAGAACCCTTCTGAGGGAGTGATAGGGAGTGGTGAGGAGTAATGGGGAAGGATGCATGCCTCTTGGTCCGGGTGGAGCTGACAGCAGGTGTGGCGAGCCTCTGACGAGGAAGGTGGGGAGTGAACCACCGCTCGGACGTCGACGTCGACGAGGAGATCCATGAACGCCAGCAGCCGGCCTCCCGACCCGGGGCACCAGCGCCCCGAAGGAGTCACCGACACCACCGTCGAGGCGCTCGGTGCCCTCTCGAAGGCGCTGGAGACCACCGAACGGGCTCGCGGCGCCCTCTACACCTTCCACCAGCTCACCGGCAGCGCCGACCTCACGCTCGACGACGCGGTACGGCTGCTCCGCGAGGCGGGGCACGGGGCCCAGGCCGACCGGGTCGAGCGGGAGATCCTCGGCCGCAACGTCACCCCCGGCCACTGGACCTTCCAGATCGTCGAGGAGTACAACGCCACGTACTACGACGTGTTCCGGACGGTCGAGCGGGAGATCCGGGGCGAACTCGCCGAGGGCCGCGACCACCTGTACGAGGCCGAGATGAAGGAGGCCCGGCGCACGCGGGGGCACCCGGACCACACCGCGAAGTAGGGCGTGTCACGGGCGCGTCGCACACGTCCGGCCGGCCCCTCGGTACGGAAGGATTCAGTACCGGTCCAGCCGGAAGGGTCCCTGCCCGTCCAACCGAGAGGCAAGCCGTGCCAGACCCCGACGTCGTCATCGTGGGCGCCGGAGCGGCCGGGCTGAGCCTGGCGTACCACCTCTGCGCGCCGGGCGGCGCCGTACCGCTGTCGGTCGTCCTCGTCGACGCCCCGCCGGGGCCCTTGAGGCCACCGCCGCGCACCTGGTGCTACTGGGAGCCGCCGGGCGGCGCCTACGACGTGGCCCTCGCCGCCTCCTGGCCCCGGCTGAGGGTGCGGGGAGCCGACGGGGCGGCCACGGTGAGCGACCCGTCCCCCTTCCGCTACAAGATGCTGCGGTCGGACGCCTTCGAGGCCCTGGCCGGCCGGCGGCTGACCGGCGCGCCGGCCTTCCGCCGGATCGAGGCGACGGTGACCGCCGTACGCGAGGCACCGGACGGCGGCGGCGAAGTCCTCGCCCGCGACGCGCGGGGCGGACACGTCCTCGTGCGCGGCCGCCGGGTCTTCGACTCGCGCCCGCCCGCCCGCATGCCGCCCGCCCGCACCACCCTGCTCCAGCACTTCATGGGCTGGTTCGTCCGCACCGAGCGCCCCTCGTTCGACCCGACGACCGCGGACCTGATGGACTTCCGTACCCCGCAGCCCTCGCGAGGACTCTCCTTCGGCTACGTCCTGCCGCTCGACCAGCACACCGCCCTGGTCGAGTACACCGAGTTCTCACCCGCCCCGCTGGACACCGACGACTACCTGCGCGCCCTGCGCCACTACACCCGAGAGGTGCTGAAACTGGGGGAGTTCCGCGTCCAGGCGCAGGAGCGCGGGGTCATCCCCATGACGGACGGTCACTTCCCGCACGGTGACGGGCGGTCGGTGCACCGCATCGGCACCGCCGGAGGCGCGACCCGCCCCTCCACCGGATACACCTTCGCGGCCGTGCAGCGGCAGAGCCGGGCCGTCGCCGACCGACTCCGCGCCGGCCGGGGGCTGCGCGTGCCCGCGCCCTACGGGGCCCGGCCCCGCGCGATGGACGCGGTCATGCTGCGGGCGCTGGACAGCGGCAGGGTGGACGGCGCCGACTTCTTCACCCGCCTCTTCCGCGGTGTCCCCGGCGAACGGCTCCTCCGCTTCCTGGACGGCGACTCGCGCCTCCACGAGGACCTGCTGGTCGGCCTGCGCACCCCGGTCGTTCCGATGCTGCGGACCGTCGTGGAACTCCCCTTCCGAACCAGACGCGAACCGCCCCCGCCCCCACCGACCGGCCACGAGGAGAGCACCCCATGACCCTGCTGCGCGGCGACGCACTGTCCCGGGCCTTCGACCACGGCTCCGCCGCCTACGACCGCCTGGTCGCGGCCAGCCCCGGCTACCACGCCCATCTGCGCCGCTCCGCCCGCCGGACGGGCCTGCCGGACGGCGGACGCGGGCTGCGCGTGCTCGACCTGGGATGCGGTACGGGCGCCTCCACGGCCGCGCTCCTGGCCGCCGCCCCGTACGCCCGGATCACCGGCGTCGACGCCTCCGCCGGCATGCTGGACCGGGCATCCGCGAAGAGCTGGCCGCGGAGCGTCGACTTCGTGCACGCCCCGGTCGAGGAGCTGGCCGGCCGGCTGCGACCCGGCTCCTTCGACGCGGTGTTCGCCGGATACCTCTTCCGCAACCTCACCGACCCCGACAAGACGCTCGACCTGGTACGCGGTCTGCTCGCCCCGGGCGGCCGCCTCGCCGTGCACGAGTACACGCTCGGCGGATCCCCCGTCCACCGTGCCGTGTGGAACGCGGTCTGCGCCGCGGTCGTCCAGCCCGCCGGGCGGCTCGCCGGGGACGGTCAGCTCTACCGCCATCTCCGGCGCAGCGTCGTCGAGTTCGACACGGCCCCGGCGTTCGCCGGGCGCCTGCGGCGGGCCGGGTTCCGCGACGTGCGCGTCCTGCCGCTGCCCGGCTGGCAGACCGGGATCACCCACACCTTCGTCGGCCGGACGCCCTCCGGTGCGGAGGAGCGCTCATGAGGTCCCCGCGGAACACCAAAACGGGCCACCGGCACGGCCGGGACCGGCAGGCCTCCGTGGTACCGGCCCCCGCCGGCCGCGCCCGCCTCACGGGCCAGGCCCCCGCCGTCGCGGTCGTCGGCGGGGGCATCGCCGGGATCGCGGCGGCCACCCTGCTGGCGGAGCGCGGCGCACGCGTCACCCTCCACGAGCGCGAACGCGGCCTGGGCGGACGGCTCTCCGGCTGGCCCACCGAGCTCGCCGACGGTACGGCCGTCACCATGAGCCGTGGCTTTCACGCCTTCTTCCGGCAGTACTACAACCTGCGCGGCCTGCTGCGCCGGGTCGACCCGGGCCTCGACTCGCTCACCCGGCTGCCCGACTACCCCCTGCGGCACAGCTCCGGCCTCCACGACAGCTTCGCCCGGGTGCCCCGTACCCCTCCCCTCAGCGCCCTGGGATTCGTCGCGCTCAGCCCCACCTTCGGCCTGCGCGACCTGGCCCGGATGAACCCGCGAGCCGCCCTGCCGCTGCTGGACGTCCGCGTGCCCGAGGTCTACGACCGTCTCGACTCCGTCAGCGCCCACGACTTCCTCACCCGCGTCCGCTTCCCCGAGGCCGCCCACCACCTGGCGTTCGAGGTGTTCTCGCGCAGCTTCTTCGCCGACCCGCGCGAACTGTCGGCGGCGGAACTGGCGCTGATGTTCCACATCTACTTCCTCGGCTCCAGCGAGGGCCTGCTCTTCGACGTCCCCGACGAACCGTTCCCCACCGCCCTGTGGGACCCGCTGCACCGCTACCTGGAAGGCCACGGCGTCCACGTACGGACCCGGACGGCGGTCCGGCAGGTGCGGCCCCAGCCGGACGGCGGCCTCGACATCACCACCGACGAGCGCACCACGCGGTACGACGCACTCGTCCTCGCCCTGGACAGCGGCGGCCTGCGCCGGGTCGTCGCCGCCTCCCCGGAGCTGGGCGACGCCGACTGGCGCGGCCGGATCGGACGGCTGCGCACCGCCCCGCCGTTCCTGGTCTCACGGCTCTGGCTCGACCGCCCGGTGGCGTACGACCGGCCGGGCTTCCTGGGCACCAGCGGCTACGGGCCCCTGGACAACGTGAGCGTCCTGGACCGCTGGGAGGGCGAGGCCGCCCGCTGGGCCCGGCGCACCAGGGGCTCGGTCGTCGAACTGCACGCGTACGCCGTCGCACCGGACGCGGACCGGGCGGCCGTACAGGCCCAGGCGCTGCGGCAACTGCACCGGATCTACCCGGAGACACGAAGTGCCCGCATCGTCGACGAGCGCCACGAATGGCGGGCGGACTGCCCGATGTTCCCCGTGGGCGGCTACCGGGACCGGCCGGGCGTACGCAGCCCCGACCCCGCCGTCACGGTGGCCGGGGACATGGTCCGCACCGGGCTGCCGGTGGCGCTGATGGAACGCGCGGCCACCAGCGGATTCCTCGCCGCGAACGCGCTGCTGGAGAGGTGGGGCGTACGCGGGCAGAGGCTCTGGACCGTCCCACGCGCCGGGCGCTCCGCCGTCCTGCGCCGACTCGCGGCGCTGGGGGCCGGCTGACGGAGGGGCCGCCGGGGTCAGCCCGGGAACCGCCCGCTGTCACGCAGCTCCCAGCGCCTCTCCGCGTACGCCAGGTCGTCGCGCCACAACCGGCCGGCCGAGGCGCGCATCAGCGGG
>NZ_JBEYKR010000041.1:0-47254 GCF_040703535.1 Streptomyces sp. NPDC007346 | reverse complement strand
AATTTGTCCGACGGCGCCGTATTGGTCGCCGCGGACGACACCTGGATCGAAGGAAAAGCGATCCAACAACTCGAAACCACCGCTCGCCTAGGGGGTGTGCGTCCGTCGCCCCGGCCGTCGCCGCCCTTGTCGCGGGCCCAGCGGGCGAGCTGGGCGACGCGGTGGACGACGAACTCCTGGTCGAGGATGCCGACGAGCCCGGCGAGCTGGACCGCCACCTCGCGCTGCACACTGCTGGTCTTGATCTTGGCGACGACGGCGGCGGCCTCGTCGAGCGCGGCGGCGCGGCCCGCCGGGGTCTCCAGGTCGTACCGGCCGACGATCTGGCGCAGGGCGAACTCGAAGAGCGGGGTGCGCGGCTCGACCAGGTCGCGTACGGCGTCGTCGCCCTTGACCAGCCGCAGGTCGCACGGGTCCATGTTGTCCGGGGCGATGGCGATGTACGTCTCGGCGGCGAACTTCTGGTCGTCCTCGAAGGCGCGCAGGGCCGCCTTCTGACCGGCCGAGTCGCCGTCGAAGGTGAAGATCACGCGGGCGCTGCCGTTGTCCATGAGGAGGCGGCGCAGGATCTTGATGTGGTCGTTGCCGAAGGCGGTGCCGCAGGTGGCGATGGCGGTGGTGACCCCGGCGAGGTGGCAGGCCATGACGTCGGTGTAGCCCTCGACGACGACGGCTCGGCTGGCCTTGGCGATGTCCTTCTTGGCCAGGTCGATGCCGTACAGCACCTGGGACTTCTTGTAGACCGGGGTCTCGGGGGTGTTCAGGTACTTCGGGCCGTTGTCGTCGTCGCGCAGCTTGCGGGCGCCGAAGCCGACGATCTCCCCGGCGGTGTCGCTGATCGGCCACATCAGCCGGCCGCGGAAGCGGTCGATGGGGCCGCGGCGGCCGTCCTGGGAGAGGCCGGAGGTGATCAGCTCCTTGTCGCTGAAGCCCTTGCCGCGCAGATAGCGGGTGAGGTGGTCCCAGCCGGCCGGGCTGTATCCGACGCGGAAGTGGGCCGCGGCGTCCTGGTCGAAGCCGCGCTCGGCGAGGAACTTCCGGCCGATCTCCGCCTCGGGGCTCTCCAGCGCGCGTACGTAGAAGTCGGCGGCGGCCTGGTGGGCCTCGATCAGCCGGATGCGTTCGCCGCGCTGGTGGGAGGGGTTGTAGCCGCCCTCCTCGTACCGCAGGGTGATGCCCGCCTTGGCGGCGAGGCGCTCGACCGTCTCCGAGAAGGAGAGGTGGTCGATCTTCATCACGAACGCGATGGTGTCGCCGCCCTCCTGGCAGCCGAAGCAGTGGAACAGGCCCTTGCCGGGGCTGACCTGGAAGGAGGGGGACTTCTCGTCGTGGAAGGGGCAGAGTCCCTTGAGGTTTCCGCCGCCCGCGTTGCGCAGCTGGAGGTATTCGGACACGACGGAGTCGATCGGGACCGCGTCCCGTACCGCCTTCACGTCGTCGTCATTGATCCTGCCAGCCACGGATGAAGTCTACGGGTGGGTTCGGACAACCGGCTCCGCCCCCGGGGCCCGCCCGGCTCCGGCGGCGGGGCGGGACGGCTGGTGGTC
This sequence comes from Streptomyces sp. NPDC007346, assembly GCF_040703535.1. NCBI lineage: Bacteria > Bacillati > Actinomycetota > Actinomycetes > Kitasatosporales > Streptomycetaceae > Streptomyces > Streptomyces sp. NPDC007346. The sequence goes on along the minus strand of NZ_JBEYKR010000041.1, from coordinate 45,707 downwards.
GGCCGGTGGTCGGCCGGTGGTCGGCCGGTGGTCGGCGGGTGGTCAGCCGGTCCGGCGGGCGGCCCAGACGGTGCGTTCCGTACGTACGGTGAGGTCGTCGCGGTGCAGGAGGGAGCCGGGGCCCTCGGTGTCGAGCAGCCGGTCGAGCGCGGCGAGGTCCTCGGGCGCGAGCGCCTCGGCCACGCTGTGGCGCAGGCGCCGGAGGCTGCCGAGGGCGTAGGCGCCGACCGCCTCGCGGCGGGAGGCGTCGGTCTTCCCGAGGTCCACGGTGATCACGCGTTCGTCCTCGACCGTGAATCCGGCCCCGGTCAGCTTCGGGCCCCAGTCGGCGCCCCGGTGGGGCACGTGCTCGGCGTGGAAGCGGTCGCTCGCCGCGTGGCAGCGCTCCTCCAGGCCGGGCCGTTCCTCGGGCGCGGCCGCGGGCAGGAAGCGGGGGAAGCCGGAGAGCTCCACCACCACGAACAGTCCGCCGGGGGCGAGCAGGTCGTGGACGGTGCGCAGGGCCTGGTCGGGGTCGGCCATGTGGTGCATGGAGGCCGACGCCCACACCAGGTCCGGGGCGCCGAGGTCGGGCCAGTCGGCGGCGTCCAGGTCGGCCTGCACGGTCCGTACGCGCCCCTCCGCACCGCGGGCGCACGCCTTCTCGCGGAGGCGCTGGAGGTGGGGGGCCGAGGTGTCGACGGCGGTGAGGTGCGCCTCGGGGAAGCGGTCGAGCAGGGCGAAGGTGCCCGCTCCCGTGCCGCAGCCCAGGTCGACGATCCGGCGGGGCGGGGCCTGGACGGGGAGCCACCCGGTGAGGGCGGTGAGGTGTTCGGCGAGCACCTGGGCGTCGAGGTCCAGGATCTCCGCCTCGCCGTGGCTGTCGTGGGCGGGGTGGTGGGGGGCGTGGGCGGAGGCGTGGGCGGGGGCGTGTGCATGTGCGTGGGTCATGGCTCCACGCTAGGGTCGCCATGCCTGAACAGCACGACATCTCCCGGTATCGGCAAGAAGATGACCGCTGCCGATGCCGGACGCGCAACCGGCGGGCGTCATGAGCGGGGCGGTGATGTCGCGGACGGCCACCTCCCGGACGACCACGTCCCGGACGGTCACGCCCCGGACGGTCACGCCCCGGACAGTCACGTCACGGCCGGTCACCTCACGGCCGGTCACGTCGTGCGGGGCAGGTCCGGGGCGCAGTCGTTCCCGGAGCGGCGGTCGTCGCGCTGGTGGCCGCGGCGGGCGTCCCGGTCGAAGATGCCCAGGATCTCGCACGGGCCGCCCTCGGCCCCGATGGCGTGCGGCAGCATCGTGGGGAACTCGGCGGCCTGGTTGGTCTCCACCCGGAAGCGGCGGTGGTGGCCCAGCATGAGGACCGCGGTGCCGGAGAGGACGACCAGCCACTCCCGGCCGGGGTGCGCGCGCATCCGCGCCGGGTTGTCCGGGGGCGGCTCGGTCATCCGCTGCCGTACGACGGTCATACCGGGCTCACCCTTCACGGGCCAGCGCATCAGCCCGTGGGCGCTGTCGATCATCGGGCTGATGATGACGTCGTCGGAGGCGGTCTCCACCAGCTGGTCGAGGGTGGTGTCCAGGGCGCGGGCGAGCGTGACGAGCTGGTCCAGGGCCAGGCGGCGCTGTCCGTTCTCGATGCGGCTGAGCGAGGACTGGCTGAGGTTCGCCCGGCCGGCCAGCTCCTCCAGCGACCAGCCCTGCGCCACCCGGAGGGCGCGGATGCGTTTGCGTACGAGGCTGTCCAGCTCCTCATTGCTCTGCTCCACGCACAGCATCGTATGCCCGTACCGCAAGGCGACCCGTCCGGGGCGCGGGCGGCCGGTCCCGCGCCCCTGGAGGCGGCCGGGTCGGGGAGGCGGAGTCGCTCAGAGCAGGGACCGCAGCTCCACCGACGGGTCGGCCAGCGCCTCCGGGTCGTGCTGCTGACCGGCCCGGATCAGCTCCTGGACCGTCTCCGTCACGCCCCACACGTTGACGTTCATCCCGGCCATGACGCGGCGGTCCTTGAGCCAGAAGGCGATGAACTCCCGCTTCCCCGCGTCACCCCGGATGATCACCTCGTCGTAGGAGCCGGGCGGCGCCCAGCCGGAGTATTCGAGGCCGAGGTCGTACTGGTCGGAGAAGAAGTACGGCACCCGGTCGTACGTCACGTCCTGGCCGAGCATCGCGCGGGCGGCGGCCGGTCCGCTGTTGAGGGCGTTGGCCCAGTGCTCGACGCGCAGCCGGGCGCCGAGCAGCGGGTGGGCGACGGCGGCGACGTCCCCGGCGGCGTAGATGTGCGGGTCGGAGGTGCGCAGCGAGGCGTCCACGGCGATGCCGCCGCCGAGCGCCCGCTCGGCCATCTCCAGCCCGGCGGCCTCGGCGAGGGCGGAGCGCGGGGCGGCGCCGATCGCGGCGAGCACGTCGTGGGCGGGGTGCTCCTCGCCGTCGTCGGTGCGGGCGGCCAGCACCATGCCGTCCTGGCCGGTGATCTCGGTGAGGCGGGCGCCGAAGTGGAAGCGGACGCCGTGCGAGCGGTGCAGCTCGGTGAAGATCTGGCCCAGCTCGGGGCCGACGACCTGGTGCAGGGGGGTGGCCTCCGGCTCGACGACGGTGACCTCGGCCCCGTACCCCCGGGCGGCGGCGGCGACCTCCAGGCCGATCCAGCCGCCCCCGGCGATCACCAGGTGGCCGTTGTCGCGGCCGAGGGCGGCCAGGACGTTGCGCAGCCGGTCGGCGTGGGAGAGGCGGCGCAGGTGGTGGACGCCCACCAGGTCGGTGCCGGGGACGTCGAGGCGGCGCGGTTCGGAGCCGGTGGCGAGCAGCAGCTTGTCGTAGTGGATGACGGTGTTGTCGCCGAGCCGCACGGTCTTGGCGTACCGGTCGAGCGCCGTGACGGGCTGGCCGAGGTGCAGTTCGATGTCGGCGCCCGCGTACCAGGCGGCCTCGTGGACGAAGGCGCTCTCGCGTTCCTCCTTGCCGCCGAGGTAGCCCTTGGAGAGCGGCGGCCGTTCGTAGGGGTGGTCGCGCTCGTCCCCGATGAGGATCACCCGGCCGGTGAACCCCTCCGCGCGGAGTGTCTCGGCCGCCTTCGCCCCTGCGAGTCCCGCTCCGACGATGACGAATGTCCGATGTGCGTCGACCACTTGATGCCTCCTCAGTGCTGTGCTGCGCGGCGCCCCCGGCTGCGAGCGTCCCGCACGCAGCGTGATGGCGAAAGAGGGTGTGCCCCAGGCAGGTCACACCCAGTGGTCAGGTCCAGTCTGCCCCTCAGCCGCGGCGGGCGGTGAGCGCGGCGTGCAGGGATCGTGCGGAGGCGTCGGTGAGGGCCGCGATCTGGTCGACCAGGACGCGCTTGCGGGCATGGTCGTCGGGCGCCTGGTCGAACAGGGCGCGGAAGTGCGGCTCCAGGCCCTCGGGGGCGCGGGCGGTGAGGGCCGCGGCCAGTTCCGCGATGACGACGCGCTGGTCGGCGCGGAGGGTCTCCTGCTCGGCGCGCTGCATCACGTAACGGTCGGCGACCGCCTTGAGCACCGCGCACTCGTTGCGGACCGTGCGCGGAACGACCAGCTCCGCCCCGTACCGGGTGAGGCGGCCGGGGCCGTGCACCTCGCGGGTGGCGAGCTCGGCCTCCGTGCAGAAGCGGCCGATGAGCTGGCTGGTGGCGTCCTTCAGGCGGGCCTGTGCCACGGCGGAGCCGTCGTAGCCGTGCGGCCACCACTCCTGGTCGATCAGCCGGTCCAGGGCCTGCGCCAGCTCCTGCGGGTCGGTGTCGGCGGGGACGTACCGGCCGATGGCGACGGCGAAGATCTCCTCGCGCTCCGGCTCCGCGTAGAGGCAGTTGGGGTCGATGTGCCCGGCGTGCAGCCCGTCCTCGAAGTCGTGCACGGAGTACGCCACGTCGTCGGACCAGTCCATGACCTGGGCCTCGAAGCAGGTGCGGTCCTCCGGCGCCCCCTTGCGGGCCCACTCGAAGACGGGGAGGTCGTCCGCGTACACCCCGAACTTCACCGAGTGCGGGTCGGTGGGGTGCGCGCCGCGCGGCCAGGGGTACTTGGTGGCGGCGTCCAGGGCGGCCCGGGTCAGGTTGAGGCCGACGCTGACCAGTTCGCCGGAGCGCGGGTCGCGGACGAACCGCTTCGGCTCCAGGCGGGTCAGCAGCCGCAGCGACTGGGCGTTGCCCTCGAAGCCGCCGCAGTCGGAGGCGAAGTCGTTGAGCGCCTGCTCGCCGTTGTGGCCGAACGGGGGGTGGCCCATGTCGTGCGCGAGGCACGCCGTCTCCACCAGGTCCGGGTCGCAGCCGAGGACCGCGCCCAGCTCGCGGCCGACCTGCGCGCACTCCAAGGAGTGGGTGAGCCGGGTGCGGGGGCTGGCGTCCCAGACCAGCGAACGCGTGCCGGGCGTGACCACCTGGGTCTTCCCGGCGAGCCTGCGCAGCGCGGCGGAGTGCAGCACCCGGGCCCGGTCGCGCTGGAAGGCGGTGCGGCCGGGGCGCTTGTCCTCCTCGGTGTCGAAGCGCTCGGTGTCGGCCGGTCCGTAGCCGCTCCCGGTGCCCCGCTCGCCGTGTGTGCCGTGTGTCTGGTCTGCCCCGCGTGCGCCTTGTGTGCCGTCCATGGTCCCGACAGTAGCGACCGGGACGGACAACGCGTCGCGAGCGGGCCGGGGAGTCAGGCGGAAGCGAGCAAGCTCACGGCGTCGACGTCGGCGTCGGCGGGTGCCGTGGCGGACAGGGCCCGGTCGTAGCGGTGGAGGAGGAGGCGGGCCATCGCCGGGTGCGCGCCGAGCGGGGCGGCGGCGGCCCCGGGCGCGGCCTCGGCGGCGGCGCTCGCGAAGCGGCCGGGCGCGGTGAAGTACGAGGCGACGAAGGTACGGTGCCGGCCCCGGGCGGCCAGCGCGCGCAGCGCGGCGGGGACGGTGGGGCCGGCGGCGGAGGCGTACGCGGGGACGACGGGCACCCCGCCGAGCCGCTCGGCGAGCATCCGGGCCGTACGCCGGGTGTCCTGGGCGGAGTCGGGGTCGCGGGACCCTGCGGCGGCCAGGACCACGGCGGCGGCGTGGCTCCCCCGGTCGGCGGGGTCCCAGCCCGCCTCCACGAGCCGCCCGTACAGCGCCTCCACCAGCAGTGGGTGCGGGCCGAGGGGGGCGGCGATCCGGGTGCGTACGCCGGGGGCGGCGGCGGCCGCGGCGGGCAGGTCGTGCTTGACGTGGTGGCCGCGCCCCAGGAGCAGCGGTACGAGGACCGCGTCGGCCCCGCGCAGGCCGTCCAGGGTGTCCGGGAGCAGCGGCCGGTTCAGCTCGATGTGGCCGAGGCGGACGTCGAGTCCGGGGCGCAGGTCGCGGACCCGGTCCAGGAGCGCGAGGACGGTACGCAGGGCCTGCGGGTCGCGGCTGCCGTGGCCGACGACGACCAGGGCGGGCGGGGCGGCGGGCGGCCGGGGCGGGGCGGGTTGCCGGGTGCGGGGCATGGGCCTGCGGGTTCCGTTCCGGGAGACGAGGCTGAGCTGGGTGCCGAGTTGGGCGGTGACGCGGGTGAGGAGCTGCGCGGTGCCGCCGAGGGGCACCGTGCTCGTGCTGTCGACGTCCAGAGGTGTCGGGGTGTCGACGCCCGGGGGCGCCGGGGTGTGGCTGTCGCGGGGCGGGGACCGGCGTGGCTGCTGCGGGGACGGCTCCGTCATGCACCGATGGTGCCGGGCGGAGGTTGCCGGGCCGTTGCGTGTGGGTCACGGAGGTTTTCGACGCCCTCACGGCGGGGTGGTGGCCGGTGTGCGGTGCGGGGGTCCGCACCCGTTTCTGCCCGGTCGGCGAACCTTTCGGGCGTTTCGCTCGTCAGGTCAGATGGGACGGGACGACGGTACGGACGACGAGGGGGGCTCCCGTGCGGAGGATGCGAGGGGCGCGAGGGGCGCGGGCGTTTCCAGGGGCGCGAGTGACGCGGGCGGCGTTGAAGGCATCTGAGGCGTCGGGGGTGTCGCGGGTGTCGGAGGACTCCGGAGCGTCGGATGCCTCGGGGGCGTCGGACGCCTCGAAGTCCTCGAAGGCCTCGAAGTCCTCGGGGGCGTCGAAGGCCTCTGAGGCCTCCGGGGCCGGAGTGAAGCGGGAGAGGCGTCGGCTCCGGCTGCCGCGCTCCCGCCGGGGCCGGCGGCTCGCCGTACAGGCCGTGATGGCCCTCTGCGTGCTGGCGCTGCTGCCCGCGACGTGGATGCGGATGGGCGCCGACGCGCGGGTGGGGACCACGGCGGACGCCCCGGCCCGGGAGGTCGCCATGGTGTTCGGCGCCGGCCTGTGGAACGGCCGGCCGACCCCGTATCTCGCCCACCGCCTGGACGCGGCGGCCGAGCTGTACCGGACCGGGAAGGTGAAGGTCGTCCTGGTCACCGGGGACAACAGCCGGGTGGAGTACGACGAGCCGGACGCGATGCGCACGTACCTCACCGAGCGCGGGGTGCCCGACGACCGGATCGTCAGCGACTACGCCGGGTTCGACAGCTGGGACTCCTGCGTGCGGGCCAAGAAGATATTCGGGGTCGACCGGGCGGTGCTGGTGAGCCAGGGCTTCCACATCCACCGGGCGACCACGCTGTGCCGCTCCGCGGGGATCGACGCGTACGGGGTCGGGGTCGACGAGCCACGGGACGCGACCTGGTACTACGGCGGGACCCGGGAGCTGGCCGCGTCGGGGAAGGCGGCCCTGGACGCCCTGTTCCGCCCCGACCCGCGCTTCCTGGGGCCCCAGGAGGCGGGCGTGGCGGAGGCACTGGCGTCGGCGGCGCCATGACCTGCCGCGCCTCCGCACGCTGACCGAGCGTCACGGGCGTCACGGGTGTCCGGAGTTCAGGGAGTCACGAGTGTCCCGGATTCACGGTGTGCGGCCTCCGGCCGGAGGCCGCCGGGTGGTCCACCGCCCCTCGGCGATGACGCTGCCGCCGGTCCGCAGGGAGCGGGTGACGGCGGCCGCGGCGAGGTAGACCCAGGCACGCGTGGAGCCCTCCCCCGGCAGCTCGACCTCGCGGACGACCCGCTCGTACAGATTGCGCGGGTGGCGGGGCCCGAGGTACTCCTCCAGATGGTCCAGGAGCCCGAGCAGCTCCCCGTACACCCCGGGCGCCGCGGTGAGCAGGGTGCCGTGGACGCGGCCGTGACCGTCGATGGCGTACGGGTAGCCGGGGCCGTCGTACAGCAGGGCCCGGGGCAGTACGGCGGGCCGCTCCCCCGCCGTACGGCCCCGGAGGAACAGGTCGTGGTTGGGTTCGCCGGGGAGCAGCGTCCCGTACACGAAGAACGGCAGCTCGTCGGTGGGCGGGGAGCCGGGGTCCAGGGTGCTCATGGCCGCCGTCACAGGGCGGCTGCGGAGGCCGTCTCCGCCGTGACCCAGCCGAGGTAACGGGCGCTGCCACGGATCACCGGGATCGCGATGATCTCGGGTGTGTCGTAGTCGTGGGCCTCCTGGAGGTACCGCTCCAGCTCCTCGTAGCGCTCGGCTGCCGTCTTGAACAGCACCTGCCACTCCTCGGACGACTCGATGGCGTTCTGCCACCGGTAGACCGAGGTGACGGGCGCGGAGATCTGTACGCAGGCGGCCAGCCGGGCCTCCACCGCCCCCTGCGCCAGCTCGTGGGCCTTCTCCTCGCTGTCGGTCGTGGTCATCACGGTCAGCCATGCCGGCGGCGCTGTCATCTGTCGGTCTCCTCGGGTACGGCGGGCTCCTGCCCGTGCACCGATTGTCGGCCCGGAGAGGGTCAGGCGCCGTACGGATGCCGGTTTCGCGCGTCGCGCAGGGCGTGCCCCCACCAGACCAGCTGGTCCAGGAGCGCCTTGGCCGCCCCTTCGGCCTCCGCCGGGTCCCGGTGGTTCCCCTCGTCGTCGAAGAGGGCGCCCGCGTTGTGGAAGGAGACGGTGTCACGGACGGAGGCGGTGTGCAGTTCGGCGAAGATCTGCCGGAGCTGCTCGACGGCCCGCAGCCCGCCGGACCTGCCGCCGTACGAGACGAAGGCGACGGGTTTGGCCTGCCATTCTGCATGGTGCCAGTCGATGAGGTTCTTCAGCGGTGCGGGGAAGGAGTGGTTGTACTCGGGGGTGACGACGACGAAAGCGTCGGCCGCCGCCAGTCGCGCCGAGACCGCCTCGATGCGGGCCGCCTCCTCGGGGGCGGGGCTGAAGGTGTAGGCGGTGGGGAGGCGGGCCGTGACGACATCGATGAGTTCGGTCTCGATGCCGTCGTACCGGGCCGCCCTGCCGAGGAACCAGTCGGCGACGACCGGGCCGAAGCGGCCTTCCCGGTTGCTGCCGAGGATGACGGCGACCTTGAGGGGGGCGGGAGCGGAGTCGGGAGCGGAAGCGGGGGCGAGAGACGTGGGTGTCGTGTCCATGGGGTCGAGCATTGAGCCTCAACCTTGGTTGAGGTCAAGTCGACGGAAATTGATTGAGCTTCGGGTGATCCCGTGGCAGGGTCGCCCGCTGACGTCACATGTGGAGGGCTGATGGCAGCGATCAAACAGTTCCAGGTCACCTTCGACTGCGCAGAGCCCGAGCGCCTCGCCCGCTTCTGGTGCGAGGTGCTGGGGTACGTCGTACCGCCGCCTCCGGACGGGTTCGCCACGTGGGACGACTTCCAGCGCTCGCAGCCGCCCGAGCAGCGGGACGCATGGTTCGCCTGCGTCGATCCCTCGGGCGTGGGCCCGCGCCTGTTCTTCCAGCGCGTCCCCGAGGGGAAGGCCGCCAAGAACCGGCTGCACCTCGACGTGCGGGTCGGCACCGGACTCGTGGGCGAGGAGCGTCTCGCCGCGCTCGAGGCCGAGTGCGCACGGCTGGTCCCGCTCGGCGCGGTCCATGTGCGCACGCTGTACGACGGCCATAATTCCTGCATCCCGATGCTGGACATCGAGGGCAACGAGTTCTGCGTCGACTGAGGGGGCGGCGAGCCCGTCCTCGCCCGACCCCCGCCCCTGACCCGTCTGGGGCGGCACGCCCCCTCCCGCATACGGTTGCCGTATGACGAATCCCCCGCCCGGCACGCCGCCCCTCCCCTTGCCCTACGTCGAGATGGACGGGCACCCCGCCACCGAGGACGACCTCCGGGTGCCCGCCCTCTTCGGGTTCGGGCACTTCACCGCCATGCAGGTCCGGGACCGCGGCGTGCGGGGGCTCGGGCTGCATCTCGACCGGCTGGAGGAGGCGAACCGGGAGCTGTTCCAACTGCCCCTGGGTGGCGACCAGGTGCGGGAGCTGATCGGGCGCGCCCTGGACCGCACCGGGCTGCGGGACGCCTCGGTGCGGGTGCACGGGTTCCTGCCGCCCGGGGAGGGCCGTACGCGGGTCATGGTCACCGTGCGCGAGGCCGCCACGATGGCGCCCGGGGCCCGGAGCCTGATGTCGGTGCCGTACGCCCGGGTGGTGCCGCACATCAAGCGGCCGGGCGAGTTCGGGCAGACGTACTACGGGATGCTGGCCGCGCGGGCGGGGTTCGACGAAGCCCTGCTGACCGCGCCGGGCGGGGTGGTGACCGAGGGGGCCGTCACCAACATCGGGTTCTGGGACGGGGCTTCGGTCGTGTGGCCGGACGCCCCCATGCTCGTCGGCACCACCATGTCCCTGCTGGAGCGCGGCCTCGCGGAGGCCGGGGAGCCGTCGGTCCGGCGCACGGTGACGCTGGACGGGCTGGGCGGGTACCGGTCCGCGTTCGTCTGCAACTCGCAGGGGATCGCTCCGGTGCGGCGGATCGACGCCGTGGAGTTCGCGAGCGGCGACGAGGAGGCCGGGGGTCTGCTCGGACGGCTGGAGGCCGCGTACGGGAGTGCGGCGGCGGAGAGCGTCTGAGCGGCGTCCGGGCGTCCGCGCACCGCCGCCGTGACGGACCATGGGGAGCATGCAGATCCATATCGAGGCCTCAGCGCTCCCCGGCCGCAGGTGCGGGCCGGACTCCGACTTTCCCGGGTTCGAGAACATCCACGTCGGCATCCAGCGCAAGGACCGGCCCGGTGAACTGCTGGACCCGCACCCCGGGGACGCCCCGGCCGCCTCCTGGACCCTGGAGTGCGCGGCGGAGCCCACGGCGGACGGGGTCGAGGTCTCGGGGCCGTACATCCAGAACCGGCTGGGCGGACGGTTCATCTACCTGTCGTGGGGCACGGTGGACGACGCCGGGCTCTTCAGCATGTTCCGGCGCGCCAAGCTGATGTTCGGCGACATCGAGCCCGGGGACCTCGAAGCCGCCGCGCGCTCCGGGCATCTCACGGGGCGGCTCGCGCTGACCGACGCCAAGGGGCAGCCGTTGTGCGCGCGGGTGCGTCCGCCGGCGGTCTCCTGGAGTCCGACGGCACCCTGACCCGTGGGGCGCGACGGCGCACCGACCTGTGGAGCGCGAAGGCACCCCGGCCCGTGGAGCGCGACGGCGCCCTGATCCACCGGGCGTCGTGGTCCCCGGCTCCGCGAGCGCCGCACCCCCTGGAGGGAGGCCGCTCGCCCGGAACCGACACCGCCCCCACCGGCCGGGGGGGGGAGGCCGATGGGGGCGGGTGCCGTGGGGGGCGGGGGATCCGTCCCGTGGGGGGTGTCTTGCGTTTGCCCTGGACCTGGAAGCTCATACATGTGATGTACGTCACATTGCGGCTTCGCGGCTCACCCGATCGGCGCCCGGCCCGGCAGCACGGACCGAATGGCCCATTCGCACCCCCGTGACCTGCGGCGACCTCCGGCGGCAAGGGTGCCGCGCCGGTCCGTACGGGTGAAAGCTGACCGGGCGTCAGAAGGCATACGGCCACAACCGCCCGTTAGGTCGGGGGCAGGACACAACCGCTCGCGCCGTCTGCCCGGAGGATCCCCATGCGCAGTCCTGCCCGCCTCATGACCGGTACCGCCACCGCCGCGGCCACCGTCATAGCGCTCGGTCTCACCGCCGCCCCGTCCGCGTACGCAGGCGATGACTTCGGCCGGCTGGAGATCACCCCCGCGACCGCTCCTCCCGGCGCCAAGGTCACCGTGAACACCACCGCCTGCGGCCCCAAGGGCTCGGGCATCGGTGACGCGAACTCCCTGGACGCCGGGGACTTCGAGGTCCGGCACGGTACGCACAAGGAGGTCCTCGTCGGCCAGTTCACCGTGCCGCGCGACACCCGGCCCGGCGTCTACGAGATCGTCGTCTCCTGCGACAACGGCAAGGACGCCGTCGGGGACCTCAAGGTGATCGGCGGCGGCAAGCACGAGAAGCCCGACCACGACCGCCCGTCCGGCCATGTGCGGACCGGGGTCGGCGGCAGCGTCGAGCCGAACTCCACCCAGGTCGCCCTCGGCGTCGGCGTGATCGGCATGGCGGCCGTCGGCGGTCTGTGGCTGCTGCGCCGCCGGACCGGGTCCACCGAGGGCAGCTGAGGCCGCCGGCCCCCACCCCGGGGGAGCCCCGCCGCTCCCCCGCACCGACCGGGCCGGGCGCGTCCCCGAGCGCGCCCGGCCCGCCTTCGACCCGAGACGCACCAGGCTGACGAGGACGACGACGTGTCCCAGAGCGCGCAGAAGGCCAGGGGCTGGCTGGTGGGCATCGCCGTGCTGTGCGGTATCTGGCTCATCCAGAACGGCTCCGGCGACCAGCTGATCCCGCCGCAGCCCACCAGCGCCCAGGCCTTCGCTGCCGGGCCCCAGCTCCAGCCCGGCTCCCCGGTCGCCGAACCGCTGCGCCCCTCCGACCCCGTCCGCATCCGTATCCCGAGCATCGAGGTGGACGCGCCGATGACACGGCTGGGCCTCGGCGCGGACGGCAGCCTGGAGGTCCCGCCGGACGAGGACCGCAACCTCGCGGGCTGGTACGCCGACGGGGTCCGGCCCGGCGCCCGGGGCACCGCGATCGTCGCCGGGCATGTCGACAACGCCGAGGGGCCCTCCGTCTTCTATGCCCTCGGCGCCCTCACCAAGGGCACCCGCGTCGAGGTCGTCCGCGAGGACGGACACACCGCCGTCTTCTCGATCGACGCCATCGAGGTGTACGACAACGAGGACTTCCCCGACCAGCGCGTCTACGGCGACTCCCCGCACGCCTCGCTGCGGCTGATCACCTGCGGCGGCGACTTCTCGAAGGAGACCGGTTACCAGGGCAACGTGGTGGCCTACGCCCACCTCACCGATGTGCGGTGAACGCCCCCTGTTTCCGTGCCGGTGAGCGCCCTTGTTTCCGTGCCAGTGAGCGCTCCCTGTCTCCCTGCCGGTGAGCGCCCCCTGCTTCCGTGCCGGTGAGTGCCCCCGCGATGCCCGGTGCGCACCCGTGTGGTGCCGGTGTGAGCGCCCCGCAGCGCCTAAGACGCCCACTGGTCGTAGCCCAGCTTCGCCACCAGCGAGAACACCACCGTCAGCAGCACCACCCGGACGAAGCCATTCCCCCTGCTCAGCGCCATCCGGGCCCCGACCATCCCGCCCGCCAGGTTGAAGACGGCCATCACGGCGGCCAGCTGCCACAGGACCGTGCCCTGGTGCGCGAACATCGCCAGCGCCCCCGCGTTCGTGCACACGTTGACGATCTTGGCGGTGGCGGAGGCCGTCACCAGGTCCAGGTGGAGCACGGCGGTGAGGGCCAGCACCAGGAAGGTGCCGGTGCCCGGACCGAACAGGCCGTCGTAGAAGCCGATCCCGCCGCCGACCAGGACCACCGCGGTGACGATCCGGGCCCGGGTGACCGGCCGGGCGTCGGCGTCGCCCGGCACCGCCGTACCGAACGAGGGACGCAGCAGGACGAAGACCGCGACCATGAGCAGCGCCACCATGATCACGGGACGGAGCACCTCGCTGCTGAGACCGGCGGCGAGGAACGCCCCGCCCATCGACCCGGCGAGCGCCATCAGCCCCACCCGTACCGCCAGCCCCACCTGGACCGGGGCCCGGCGCACATAGGTGATCGCGGCGCCCGAGGTGCCGACGATCGCGACGGCCTTGTTGGTGCCGAGGACATGGGCGGCCGGGACGTTCGGCAGGCCGAGCAGCAGCGCGGGCAGGAGCAGCAGCCCGCCGCCGCCCACCACCGCGTCGATCCAGCCCGCGGCGACCGCGGCCAGGCAGAGGAGGACCAGGGTGGTGAGGGTGATGTCGGGCATGTTCCCGACACTAAGGGGCGCCCACCCGGCGAACCGCACAGGGGCCGCAGCCACCCACAGGGCTGCCACCCGGCAGACCACGCAGAGGCCACGCCCCCACAGGAACGGCCACCCGGCGAACCTCACAGGGCCCGCGCCCCTCACAGGGCCCGCCGGCCAGCGCTGAGCGCACGGTTCCGCCCGGGAAACCGGCGGGATGCGGCCGGGTAACACCCGCCGCCCATGCTCGACCTCACGATGCGGCGGCCGGGCGGCCCGCACACCCGGCCCCCGGGGCCCGGCACACCGGCTCCCGGGAACCGTCCACCGGCTCCCGGGCCGCCTCGGCGCGGTCGGAGGGCCCCGGACCACACCTGCCGGGACGACGAACCGCTACCCGCCCCGCCCTGTCCCCGCTCCACCTGCCCACCGACGACGGAGGCCACCGAAATGCCGGAACCCACGATCCCGACCACCCCCTCCCCCACCACGGCCGGCGGCTCCGTCCCCACCTTCGTCCTCGTCGGGCACGGCATGGTCGGTCAGCGGTTCCTGGAGTCCCTGGCGGCGCGGGGGCTGACCCCGGCGGCCGGGCGCGCCCGGGTCGTCGTGCTCTGCGAGGAGCCCCGGCCCGCCTACGACCGCGTACGGCTCACCTCGTACTTCGCCGGCCGGTCGCCCGAGGAACTCTCCGTCGTCGAGCCGGAGTTCATGGAGCGGCACGGTATCGAGCTGTACGTCGGGGACCCGGCCGAGCACATCGACCGCGAGGGCCGGACGGTGACCGCGCGGTCCGGGGCGGTGTTCCCGTACGACACGCTGGTCCTGGCGACGGGTTCGTACCCCTTCGTGCCGCCGGTGCCGGGGAAGGACGCCCTGGGCTGTTTCGTGTACCGGACGATCGAGGACCTGCTCGCGATCGAGGAGTACGCCAAGGGGGCGCGCACCGGCGCGGTGGTCGGGGGCGGGCTGCTCGGCCTGGAGGCGGCCGGGGCGCTCAAGGGGCTGGGACTGCGCACCCATGTCGTGGAGTTCGCGCCCCGGCTGATGCCGGTCCAGGTGGACGAGGGCGGGGGCGCCGCGCTGCTGCGCACCATCGAGGAGATGGGCCTGAGCGTCCACACCGGGGTCGGTACGCGGGAGGTCACCGTGGGCGAGGACGGGGCGGTGAACGGGATGGCGCTCTCGGACGGGTCCTCGCTCGGCGTCGACCTCGTCGTGTTCTCGGCGGGCGTGCGCCCGCGCGACCAGCTGGCCCGGGAGTGCGGGCTGGCGGTCGGGGAGCGCGGCGGGATCGTGGTGGACGAGGAGTGCCGGACCTCCGACCCCGCCGTCTTCGCGATCGGCGAGTGCGCGCTCGCCGCGGACGGGCGGGTCTACGGTCTGGTGGCGCCCGGCTACGAGATGGCCCAGACCGTGGCCGAGGTGCTGGTCGGCGGGCAGGCCGGGTTCACCGGGGCGGACCTGTCGACCAAGCTCAAGCTGCTCGGCGTGGACGTGGCCTCGTTCGGTGACGCGCACGGGGCAACGGAGGGCTCGCTCGACGTGGTGTACGCCGACTCCCGCGCCGGGATCTACAAGAAGCTGGTCATCGGGGCGGACGGCACCCTGCTGGGCGGGGTGCTGGTCGGGGACGCCGACGCCTACGGGACTCTGCGGCCGATGACGGGCAGCGTCCTGCCGGTCGCCCCCGAGCAGCTGGTGCTGCCGGCGGGGGCGGGCGGGCCGGTGGTGCTGGGGCCCTCCTCGCTCCCGGACGACGCCGTCGTCTGCTCCTGCCACAACGTGACCAAGGGCGCCCTCTGCGAGCACACCACCCTGCCCGAGGTGAAGAAGTGCACCCGGGCGGGGACGGGGTGCGGCAGCTGCCTCAAGGTGATCGGGCAGCTGCTGCCGCAGAGCCAGGACACCGGCCTGTGCGGCTGCTTCGCCTACAGCCGCAGCGAGTTGTACGAGATCGTCCAGGCCCTGGGCGTCACCTCCTTCACCGCGCTGCTCGACTCGCACGGCCGCGAGGAGGCGCGCGGCGGGGAGGGCTGCGAGGTGTGCAAGCCGACGGTGGGCTCGGTCATCGCCTCGCTCGCCCCGACCCTCGGCGCCAGCGGCTACGTACTGGACGGGGAGCAGGCCGCCCTCCAGGACACCAACGACCACCTCCTGGCCAACCTCCAGCGCAACGGCTCCTATTCGGTCGTGCCGCGCATCCCGGGCGGTGAGATCACCCCGGAGAAGCTCATCGTGATCGGTGAGGTCGCCCGCGACTTCGGCCTCTACACGAAGATCACCGGCGGCCAGCGCATCGACCTCTTCGGCGCCCGGGTCGACCAGCTCCCGGTCATCTGGGCGCGACTGGTGGACGCGGGCTTCGAGTCCGGGCACGCGTACGGCAAGTCGCTGCGCACGGTCAAGTCCTGTGTGGGGCAGACCTGGTGCCGCTACGGCGTGCAGGACTCCGTACGGATGGCGATCGACCTGGAGCTGCGCTACCGGGGCCTGCGCGCCCCGCACAAGCTGAAGTCGGCGGTCTCCGGCTGCGCCCGGGAGTGCGCGGAGGCCCGGGGCAAGGACTTCGGGGTCATCGCCACCGCCGGCGGCTGGAACCTCTACGTCGGCGGCAACGGCGGGGCCACCCCGCGCCACGCCGACCTGCTGGCGCAGGATCTCTCGGACACCGAACTGGTGCGGCTGATCGACCGGTTCCTGATGTTCTACATCCGTACGGCGGACCGCCTGGAGCGCACCTCGGCCTGGCTGGAGCGGATCGACGGCGGCCTGGAGCACGTACGGGACGTCGTCGTCCACGACTCGCTGGGGCTCTGCGACGAGCTGGAGAGGCTGATGGCCGACCATGTGACCGGCTACCGCGACGAGTGGGCCGAGACCCTGGACGACCCGGAGCGGCTGGGGCGCTTCGTGTCCTTCGTCAACGCCCCCGACGCCCCCGACCCCTCGGTGAGGTTCGTCCCGGAGCGGGACCAGATCAAACCCGATCTGGAGCTGCTCGCCGGTCCCGTCCTCCCCGTCCGCACCCTTGAAGGGATCCCGTCCTGATGACCACCACACTGAGCACCGCTCCGACCGCCGTCCGGGTCGCCCACGCCGGAGGCTGGCTCACCGTCTGCGACCTGGACCGGCTGAGCCCCGGGCGGGGCGCGGCGGTGCTGCTGCCGGACGGCGGGCAGGCGGCCCTGTTCATGGACCGGTCGGGGGCGGTGCACGCGATCGGCAACCGGGACCCGTTCACCGGGGCGTACGTCCTCTCGCGCGGGCT
Source organism: Streptomyces sp. NPDC007346 (assembly GCF_040703535.1). Lineage (NCBI taxonomy): Bacteria > Bacillati > Actinomycetota > Actinomycetes > Kitasatosporales > Streptomycetaceae > Streptomyces > Streptomyces sp. NPDC007346. The sequence continues at coordinate 29,414 of NZ_JBEYKR010000041.1, read as the reverse complement.
GCTCGGCTCGGCGGAGGGGCGGCCGTTCGTGGCCTCGCCGCTGCTGAAGCAGCGCTTCGACCTGGCGACGGGGGCGTGCCTGGACGACGAGGAGGTCTCGGTGCCGGTGTATCCGGTGCGGGTGGGGTAGTTCCGGCGCGTGGTGGAGCAAGCCGGTCCGGCTCCGGCCGTGCCCCGTTCACCCGTGGTTGACGCCCCGTCAACTGCGTACTCCTACAGTCCTGACGCGCGACCCGCCGGTCCGTCCGGAGCGGCGGGCCCTCACTCATCCGTGGAGTGATCGTGGAACGTCGGACCTTCTTGCGCACGGCGGTGGTCGGCACCTCGGCGGCGGCCTTCGGCGGCACCCTGTGGCGGGGCGCCGCCTTCGCCGGACCCGCCCAGCCGGCCCCCGGCCCGTACGGCGCGCTCCAGGCGGCCAACGGCAACGGCATCCAGCTGCCGAGCGGTTTCACCAGCCGCGTCATCGCCCGGTCGGGGCAGGCCGTGGCGAACACCTCCTACCGGTGGCACAGCGCCCCCGACGGCGGTGCGACCTACGCCGACGGCTCGGGCTGGATCTACGTATCCAACGCCGAGGTCTCCGCCGGCAGCGGCGGCGGGGCGAGCGCCGTGCGGTTCGACTCCTCGGGCACGGTGACGTCCGCGTACCGCATCCTGTCCGGCACGAACATCAACTGCGCGGGCGGCTCCACCCCGTGGAAGACCTGGCTCTCCTGCGAGGAGGTCACCCGGGGGTACGTCTACGAGACCGACCCGTGGGGTGTGAACGCGGCCGTGCAGCGGCCGGCGCTCGGCCGGTTCAAGCACGAGGCGGCGGCGGCCGACCCCGACCACGGCTACATCTACCTCACCGAGGACGAGACCGACGGCCGCTTCTACCGCTTCCGGCCCACCACCTGGGGCAACCTGTCGAGCGGCACGCTCCAGGTCCTGGTGGCCGGTACGGGCACGTCCGGGCCGGTGACCTGGGCCAACGTGCCGGACCCGGCCGCCTCCTCCACCCAGACCCGCCACCAGGTCTCCGGCGCCAAGGTCTTCAACGGCGGCGAGGGCTGCTTCTACGCGGCGGGCACCTGCTGGTTCACCACCAAGGGCGACAACCGCGTGTGGGCGTACGACGCGAACACCTCGTCGATCTCCCTGACGTACGACGACTCGCTGGTGACGGGCGGCGCGGCCCCGCTGACCGGCGTCGACAACGTCACCCGGGCCGGCTCCGGCGACCTGTACGTGGCGGAGGACGGCGGAAACATGGAGATCTGCCTGATCACGCCGGACGACACGGTGGCCCCGTTCCTGCGGATCACCGGCCAGTCCTCCTCGGAGATCACCGGTCCGGCGTTCTCTCCGGACGGCAAGCGGCTCTACTTCTCCTCGCAGCGCGGCACCAGCGGCAGCTCCTCCGGCGGCATCACGTACGAGGTGACGGGGCCGTTCCGCAGCTGACGCCCCCCGCGCGCGCCCCGTACGCTCCTGGGCCGGTGCGGTCGCCCCGTACCGGCCCTGATCGTCCGTACGTCGCGGGGTGCGGCCCCGGCGTCACGTCCCCGGGCGCAGCTCGGGCCTCCCGGGTTCAGCCCTGGCCCTCGACGGCGGCCGGGTCCATCCACATGACCTCCCAGATGTGGTGGTCGGGGTCCTGGAACGAGCGGCCGTACATGAAGCCCATGTCCTGCGTCTCGCCCGCCGGGGACCCGCCGGCCGCCAGCGCCGCGTCGACGAGCTCGTCGACCTTCTCGCGGCTGTCGGCGCTGAGCGCGAGGATGACCTCGGTCGTCCTCGAGGCGTCGGCGATGTCCTTCTTGGTGAACTCCTTGAAGCGCGGCTCGGTCAGCAGCATGGCGAAGATCGTGTCGCTGATGACCAGACACGCGGCCTTGTCGTCGCTGAACTGCGGGTTGGTCGAGAAGCCGAGCTTCCCGAAGAAGTCCTTGGTGGTCTCCAGGTCCTTCACCGGCAGGTTCACGAAGATCATCTGAGCCATGGTGGGTGCCTCTTCCTCTGTCCCGTCGTGCGCCGCGGTGGTCCCGTCCAGCGCCTTCGAAGGGGTAGACGGCGGGGCCGCCCGGAACTCATCGCCGTACCGCGAACGGATTCCCACGGGTTCCGGGCGGCGGGGCCGGTCAGGTCAGGACAGGGCCATCGGCGCGCCGCCCCGCAGCAGCGAGCCGCCCAGCGGGGTCAGCGTGTGGAGCACCGAGCTGCCGTGGCGCAGGGTGAGGACCAGGCCCGCCTCGCGCAGGACGGAGGCGTGCTGGCTCGCCGAGGCGAGCGACACCCCGGCGCGGCGGGCCAGTTCGCTCGTCGTGCAGCCGCTGCCTATGGACTGAAGGACCGCCGAGCGGGTGTGGCCGACGAGCCGGCCGAGCCAGGGTCCGGGCTCGGCGAACTCCGGGGCGCCCGGGTGGGTGACCGGGTAGACGAGCACGGGCGGCAGCGACGGGTCGCGGTAGACGACGGGGGTGCCCCGGCAGAAGAACGAGGGCTGGAGCAGCAGCCCGCGCCCGTCGAGGTGCAGGTCGCGGTCGACGGGGTAGTCCGCCTCCAGCACGGGCGCCCGCCACCGGATCATCGGCGGCAGGGTGGCCAGCAGCCCGTCGGCCCCGCCGTCCAGCAGCGCGCGGCCCCGCACGGCCCGGTCGGCCTCGACACTGGCCCGGATGTGCGGCCAGTACGGCTCGACGGCGGCGTCGTGGTAGCCGCGCAGGGCGCCGATGAGCCGGGCGAGCGGTTCGGCGCGGCCCTCGGAGAGCGCGGCGGGCAGCGCGGCCGCGAGGCGCCCGGCGCCGGTGTCCGGGCCCGCGGGCCCCCGTCCGCCCCGCTGCCGCCGCCGGCCGGCCGTCATCAGGTCCAGCTCGCGGCGGATGCGGTCGGCGGGGGTGTCGCGCAGGGCCTCCATTCCCACGTCGAGCCCGTAAGGCTCCGCGCCCTCCTGCGAGGGCGTCAGGAAATCGGGGAAATATCCGCGGGGCGGGACGACCGCCGCCAGCAGTTGCGCCTCACCATTCAGCCGGGCCCGCGTTTCCGTCCGCCATTTCCCGAACACCGTGGAAGCACGTCGGTCCCTCAGCCGGTGAAAGCTGAGAATCGTTTCCCACATCGCGTCCGGTCGCGTGGCCATCCGCACCCGCGAAAGGTCCAGCCTGGACACATGGATACGCAGCACTGCTCCCCCACCTGTTGCACCCGCAATTGCCCCCACCAAAGGGTATGCGGACCGTCACAGGAGGTCACCACGGGGTTTCGGCCAGAAGTGAAACGCCTCGCCCCACTCCACTTCACCCGAAAAGCTGTACGACGTCGGGTACGCATCCGGTGCCCGCCGGATGAGCACGTGAAGGCCGTGGGGGGCTTTGTGTGTTCGGCGGCGGCGGGCGGCGGTGCGGCTCCGTACCCGACGGGGGTAAGCCGGGTGCGGTCCATGGGTGGGGATCCATGGACCGCACCCTGGTTCCACCGGACGGTCACCCATACTTCTTTGCGCATTAAACGAAGCAATGTGCGCTACGACACATCGGTAGCACACATTCCGCTCCGGTTCCGCGCCGCTTCCGCTCCGGGAGATGTACGGCACATATCCCGCGGGCAAGGCGAAGCGGCGGCACCCCCGCACAGGGTGCCGCCGCTTCTCGAGTGTTCCGGGGATCTCGTCAAGGTGGTGGACCGGTGAGGGACCCGGCCCAATTCCCTTATAAATCCCCGGAGTTGGTCATGTCCGCCGCCTCAGCGGCTGTCGCTGCCCCGCGACTGGGCCGCCGCCCGGCCCGCCTCCAGCCGGGCCACCGGGATACGGAACGGCGAGCAGGAGACGTAGTCCAGGCCCACCTCGTGGAAGAAGTGCACCGACTCCGGATCGCCGCCGTGCTCACCGCAGACGCCGAGCTTGAGGTCCGGGCGGGTGGCTCGGCCGGCCTCCACGGCGCTGCGCACGAGCGAGCCGACGCCGTCCTTGTCGATCGTCTCGAACGGGGAGACCCCGAAGATGCCCTTCTCCAGGTACGCGGTGAAGAACGAGGCCTCCACGTCGTCGCGGGAGAAGCCCCACACCGTCTGGGTCAGGTCGTTGGTGCCGAACGAGAAGAACTGGGCGGCCTCGGCGATCTGGCCGGCCGTCAGCGCGGCGCGCGGCAGCTCGATCATGGTGCCGATGGTCAGCTTGAGGTCGGTGCCGGTGGCGGCCTGGACCTCGGCGATGACCCGGTCGGCCTCCTCGCGGACGATCTCCAGCTCCTGGACCGTGCCCACGAGCGGGATCATGATCTCGGGGCGCGGGTCGCCCTTGGCGTTCTTGCGCTGGGCGGCCGCCTCCGCGATGGCCCGCACCTGCATGGCGAACAGGCCGGGGATGACGAGCCCGAGGCGCACCCCGCGCAGCCCCAGCATCGGGTTCTGCTCGTGCAGCTTGTGGACCGCCTGGAGGAGGCGCAGGTCGTTCTCGTTGGCGTCCTTGCGGGACTCCGCGAGCGCGACGCGCACCGACAGCTCGGTGATGTCGGGGAGGAACTCGTGCAGCGGCGGGTCGAGCAGCCGTACGGTGACGGGCAGCCCGTCCATCGACTCGAACAGCTCGATGAAGTCGGCCTTCTGGAGCGGCAGGAGCGCGGCGAGCGCACTCTCGCGCTCGTCGTCGGTGTCCGCCAGGATCAGCTTCTCGACCAGCTCGCGGCGCTCGCCGAGGAACATGTGCTCGGTGCGGCACAGGCCGATGCCCTGGGCGCCGAAGCGGCGGGCCCGCAGGGCGTCCTCGGCGTTGTCCGCGTTGGCCCGCACCCGCAGCCGGCGCACCCGGTCCGCGTACGCCATGATCCGGTGCACGGCGGCGACCAGCTCGTCGGCGTCGTCGGCGCCCGCGTGCATCCGGCCCTCGAAGTATTCGACGACCGGCGACGGTACGACGGGTACCTCGCCCAGGTAGACCTTGCCGGTGGAGCCGTCGATCGAGACGAGGTCGCCCTCCTCGATCACCTTGCCGCCGACCGTCATCCGGCGGCGCTTGGTGTCGACCTCCAGGTCCTCGGCGCCGCAGACACAGGTCTTGCCCATGCCGCGCGCCACGACCGCCGCGTGCGAGGTCTTGCCGCCGCGCGAGGTGAGGATGCCCTCGGCGGCGATCATGCCCTCGAGGTCGTCGGGGTTGGTCTCGCGGCGGATCAGGATGACCTTCTCGCCGGAGCGGGACCACTTGATCGCGGTGTACGAGTCGAAGACGGCCTTGCCGACGGCGGCGCCCGGCGAGGCGGCGATGCCCCGGCCGAGCAGCTCGGTCTTCGCCTCGTCGTCGAAGCGCGGGAACATCAGCTGGGCGAGCTGGGCGCCGTTGACGCGCTGGAGGGCCTCGGCCTCGTCGATCAGCCCCTGGTCCACGAGCTGGGTGGCGATCCGGAAGGCGGCACCGGCGGTGCGCTTGCCGACCCGGGTCTGGAGCATCCAGAGCTGGCCGCGCTCGATGGTGAACTCGATGTCGCAGAGGTCCTTGTAGTGGTTCTCCAGCGTCTCCATGATCTGCATGAGCTGGTCGTAGGACTTCTTGTCGATCGACTCCAGGTCGGCGAGCGGCACCGTGTTGCGGATACCGGCGACGACGTCCTCGCCCTGCGCGTTCTGGAGGTAGTCGCCGTAGACGCCCTGGTGGCCGCTGGCCGGGTCGCGGGTGAAGGCGACGCCCGTACCGGAGTCGGGGCCGAGGTTGCCGAAGACCATCGAACAGACGTTGACGGCCGTGCCGAGGTCGCCGGGGATGCGCTCCTGGCGGCGGTAGAGCTTGGCGCGGTCGGTGTTCCACGAGTCGAAGACCGCGTTTATGGCGAGGTCCATCTGCTCCCGCGCGTTCTGCGGGAACTCGCGTCCGGCCTGGTCCTGGACGATCTTCTTGAACTGCTTGACCAGCTTCTTGAGGTCGGCCGCGGCCAGGTCGGTGTCGACGCTGACCTTCTTGGCCGCCTTGGCGTCCTCCAGGGCCTCCTCGAAGAGGTCGCCGTCAACGCCGAGGACGGTCTTGCCGAACATCTGGATGAGGCGCCGGTAGGAGTCCCAGGCGAAGCGCTCGTCGCCGGACTGGGTGGCGAGGCCGGCCACCGAGGCGTCGGAGAGGCCGATGTTGAGGACCGTGTCCATCATGCCGGGCATGGAGAACTTGGCGCCCGAGCGGACGGAGACCAGCAGCGGGTCGTCGGCCTGGCCGAGCCGCTTGCCCATCCGCGCCTCCAGCGCGGCGAGGTGCGCACTCACCTCGTCGCGCAGCGCCTTCGGCGCCTGCCCGCTCTCCAGGTAGACCTTGCACGCCTCGGTGGTGATGGTGAAGCCCGGAGGGACGGGCAACCCGAGGTTGGTCATCTCGGCGAGGTTGGCGCCCTTGCCGCCCAGAAGATCCTTCAGATCCTTGTTGCCCTCGGTGAAGTCGTAGACGAACTTCTGGGGATCTTTGTTTTCCGACACGGGTCTCGACTCCTCGAGGACGCGGTGGCTGCCCTGACGGGCAGGAACATACCCAGATCGAAGGTGTATGGGTACGTCCACTTGGCCGTCATGCGGCCGCAACCACCTGTCCGCCAGCAGATCTAAAGGAACTCGGCGCTGAGCGGGGTGCGGCTCTCCCTTCAGCCCTTGAAGGCGGCATGGCCAGTTCTTGACCCTAGGATCTCATGTGAGCGGGCATGCCCGCATCTGAGTACACTTCCCGAAGGCTGTTACGTGGCACTGAGTGCCAGGCCTTCCAGAAGTGCAACCACCGCCATATCGCTCATCTGAGCGGACCTCCGATCAAGGGTGGCGTGAATCACGCTGGTTTCAGACCCCGGATTTCAGGATTCGGACACCTCAGGCACTCCCCCAGCACCCCGAGGTCCACTTCCTCCAGGCTACGGGCGAACGTCCGGCCCCGCCCCGGGGCGACCGGCAGCAGCGACGGGACCACCAGCACCGCGCACCCCGCGGCGTCGGCGGAGGCGGTGCCGTCCGGGGAGTCCTCCACCGCCACACAGGCGGCGGGGTCGGCCGCGAACCGCTCGGCCGCCGCCCGGTACGGATCGGGGTGCGGCTTGGTCCGTACGGTGTCGTCGGCCGAGAGCGTGAAGGCGAAGTCCACCCCCGCCAGCGACCCCGCCACCACCGCGTCCACCACCCTCCTGGGCGAGGCGCTCACCAGGGCGAACGGCACTCCGGCGCCTTCCAGCGAGGCCAGCAGCGCGGCGGCTCCGGGGCGCAGCGGGGCGCCCGCGTCGACCTTCCGGAAGAAGGAGTCGGTCAGCTCGGCGGCGGTGCCGGGGAGGGTCGCGGAGTCGCCCCCCGTCACCGCGATCAGATGAGCGGCGGTGTCGGTGACGGCCCGGCCCACGACCTCCGGCGCGTCGGCGTCGCCCAGCCGGTGGCCGAGCCCGGCCGCCACCTCCCGGGCCGTCTCCCACCACAGCACCTCGGTGTCGACCAGGGTGCCGTCCATGTCGAAGAGGACGGCGGCGGGGGCGGCCCTCACGCGTCCACCCTGTCGCCCGTGGTCTCGGCTTCCGCCGCCGTCTCCCGTACGGGCACGACCAGCACCGGGCGCCGGACCGGGGTGACCCGGACCCGTACGCCGGGAGCGAGCCTTGTGGCGTCCCGGGAGGGGAGGTCGGCCTTGACCGCGACGCCGTCGGGCAGGTCGAGCAGGACCCGGGTGACCGAGCCGAGGAAGGAGGCGGAGACGACCGTGGCCGTGCCGTCCGCGTCGGCGGTGACGCCGATGCTCTCGGGGCGGATGAGGACGTCGGCCGGGCCCCGGCCCGCCGGGACGTCCCCGTCGACCGGGAGGGTGGCGCCCGCGACCTCGACCGAACCGTCTCCGGTCAGCCGGCCCGGCACCCGGTTCATGGTGCCGACGAACTCGGCGACGAACGGGGTCGCGGGGCGCTCGTACAGCTCGGCCGGGGGCGCGCACTGCTCCAGGCGGCCCGCGTTGAGGACGGCGACCCGGTCGGCCATGGAGAGGGCTTCCTCCTGGTCGTGGGTGACGAAGATGGTGGTGATCCCGAGCGACAGCTGGAGGCGGCGGATCTCCTCGCGGAGCGTGAGCCGGACCTTGGCATCGAGTGCCGAGAGCGGCTCGTCCAGGAGGAGGACCCGGGGGCGCAGGGCGAGCGCGCGGGCCAGGGCGACGCGCTGCTGCTGGCCGCCGGACATCTGGTGCGGGAAGCGGTCTCCGTGGGCGGGCAGTCCGACGAGTTCGAGGAGTTCGTCCGCGGTGGCGTGCCGCTCGGCGGTGGCCACGCCCCGCATGCGGGGGCCGAAGGCCACGTTGTCGCGGGCGTCGAGGTGCGGGAAGAGGCTGTAGGACTGGAAGACCATCCCGGCGTCGCGCCGGTGGGCGGGGACCGGGGTGATGTCGTCGCCGTCGACCAGGACCTCGCCGGAGTCCGGCTGCTCGAACCCGGCGAGGACCCGCAGCGCGGTGGTCTTGCCGCAGCCGGAGGGGCCCAGCAGGGCGAGGAGTTCGCCCGGTTCGGCGGTGAGGTCGAGTCCGTCGAGGGCCACGGTGGGGCCGAACGCCCGGCGCAGGGAGCGGAACTCCACCCGGGCTCCGGTGGTGGCGGCCCGCCCGTGCGGCGCGGCGGTCCTGGCCGGCTCGGGGCGTCCGGCGGCGGTGGTGGCGGTGGGCGGGGCTGGCAGGGCTGACATGGATGGCTACTCCTTGCCGGGTACGGGGGTGGGGGCGGCGGCCGGGACGCTGGCGGGGGCGGCCGGGGCGGCGGCGGGCCCGGCGGCCGCAGCGGCGGAAGGCCCGGCGGCCAGGGCCGCGCCGGAAGCCCCGGCGGCCGGGACCGCGGCGGCGGAGGACCCGGTTCCGGCGCGTGAGAGGACGAGCAGCAGGACCCAGGTGATGAGCAGGGAGAGCAGGGAGACGGCGACCGACATCCGGGCCTCGGCGCCGGAGACGGTGACGATCCACACCGCGAAGGGCCTGAAGCCCAGCAGCGAGGCCACCGTGTACTCGCCGAGCACCAGCGCCAGGGTGAGGAAGGAGGCCCCGGCGAGCGAGGAGCGCAGGTTGGGCAGGATCACGCTCACGATCACCTGCGACCGGCTCGCCCCGCAGTTGCGGGCCGCCTCCACCAGCGTGGGCACGTCGACCGCGCGCAGCCCCGCGTCCAGCGAGCGGTGCACGAAGGGCAGCGCCAGCACGGTGTAGGCCAGCACCAGCACCACCGGGAACGACTCGTTCTGCACGGCCAGGAAGGTCTGGTAGAGCGGGGTGCGCGAGAAGTGGTCCGGGCCCCAGCGCAGCACGGTGGCGATGCCGGTGACCAGGGCGATCGGCGGCACCACCAGCGGCATCATGCAGACGATCTCGACGACGGCCCGCAGCCGGGGCGGCCCGAGCCGCACCGCGACGAGCGCGGGGACGACGAGCAGCAGGGCCAGCGCGATCGTGGCGGCGGCGAGCGAGAGCGAGAGGAAGAGGCTCTCGGTGAAGCCGTCGGCCGACAGGATGCCGCTGTACGCCTCGAAGGTGAGGCCCTGGTTCGGCACGTGGACGGTGAAGACGAACGAGGAGAGCAGCGGGGTGACGAAGTACAGCCCGGCGACGGCCAGTACGGCACCGCGCCAGTAGCGCGGGCGGGGGCGGGCCGCCTTCACCGTGGCGGTGGAAGCCGGGGAGGCGGCGGTGGTCAGTGCAGCCATCGGGAGCTCCGTCGCTGGAGGGGCAGGTAGACCGCCATCACCAGTCCGGCGATCACGATCATGTCGAGGCTCAGCGCCAGCGCCACGTTCTCCTGGCCGACCAGGACGTTCCCGGAGAGCGCGTCGGCGATCTTCAGGGTGACCAGCGGTACGGAGCCGCCGACGAGGGCGGCGGCCGTGGCGTGCGCGGCGAAGGCGCTGCCGAAGAGCAGGACGAACCCGCCGAGCAGCGAGGGCGCGAGCACCGGCAGGCCGACGTACCGCCAGAACTGCCAGGTGGTGGCGCCGTTGTTCCGGGCGGCCTCGCGCCACTGGGGGCGCAGCCCGTCCAGCGCCGGGACGACGACGATCACCATGAGCGGGATGAGGAAGTAGAGGTAGATGACGGTGAGTCCGGTGAAGGAGTAGAGGTTCCAGCCGAGCGCGTCCAGGTGCCCGAGCTGCGTGACCACGCCGGAGATGCCGAGGGTGGCGACGAAGGCGAAGGCGAGCGGGATGCCGCCGAAGTTGGCGAGCACCCCGGAGGCGGTGAGCACGGCCCCGCGCAGGGCGCCGCGCCGGGAGACGACGACGGCCTGGGCGATCAGCACGCCGCAGACGGTGGCGATGGCGGCGGTCAGCGCGGAGAGTTCGACGCTCCCGGTGAGCGAGGTGAGGTAGGGCCCCTGGAGCGAGCGCGTCAGGTGCTCAGCGGTGAACTCGGTGGTGCCGGCGACCGGGTCGGTGCGGGTGAGCGCCCCGTACAGCAGGGCGCCGGCGGGCAGTCCGAAGCAGAGCCCGGCGAAGACGAGCAGCGGGAGCGCGCCGAGCCAGGCGCGGGGCGGCCGGCGGCGGCGCGTACGGCCGCCGGCCCTCACCGGGGCCGCCCCGGGTCCCGGGGCGGCGGACGGGTGGGCGGGAGTCATCAGGAGACGGCCTTGTCCCAGTTCTCGGAGAGCGTGGCGTTGGCCTGGTCCAGCTCGTCGGAGGAGGGGAAGGACGGGGCGCCCTCGACCTGGGGGAGCTTGGTGACGAAGGTCTTGTCGACCGTGCCGTCCTCGGTCATGGCGGGCAGCAGCACCGGGCGGGCGTACCCCTTGAGCCAGAGGTTCTGGCCCTCGGCGCTGTACAGGTACTCCATCCAGAGGCGGGCGGCCGCCGGGTGCGGGGCGTCCTTGTTGACGGCCTGCGAGTAGAACTGGGCGTACACGCCGTCGGAGGGTACGGAGACCTTCCAGTCGACGCCCTTGCCCTTGAACTGGTCGGCGTACCCGGCGTTCAGGTAGTCCCAGTCGATGCTGATCGGCGTCTCGCCCTTCTCCACGGTGGCCGGGGTGGACTCGACGGGGGTGAAGTTGCCGCTCTTCTTCAGCTTGCCGAAGAAGTCGATGCCGGGCTGGATGTCCCCGAACGACCCCTGGTTGGCCAGGGACGCCGCGTACACCCCGCCGAAGGCGGAGCCGGACTTGGTCGGGTTGCCGTTGAGGGCGACCTTGCCCTTGTACTCGGGCTTCAGCAGGTCGGCGAAGGTCTCGGGGCAGGTCTTGATGCGGGCGGCGTCGCAGCCGATGGAGACGTAGCCGCCGTAGTCGTTGTACCAGCGGCCGTCCGCGTCCTTCTGGCTGTCGGGGATCTTGTCCCAGGACTCGACCTTGTACGGGGCGAAGAGGTTCTCGGCCGCGCCGCTGCGGGCGAAGGCGATACCGAGGTCGAGGACGTCGGGGGCGCGCTTCTGGCCCTTGCGGGACTTGACGGCGGCTATCTCGTCGGAGCTGGAGCCGTCCGGGTTCTCGCTCTTGATCTTGATCTTGTACTTGGCCTGGAAGCTCTTGATGATCTCGCCGTAGTTCGCCCAGTCCGGCGGCAGGGCGATCACGTTGAGCTCGCCCTCCTTCTCGGCGGCGGCGACCAGATTCTCCAGCCCGCCGAAGTCGGCGACCGAGGTGGCCTCGGCGGACTTCACGCCGTTCGCGCCGGTCTCGGCCTTCTCCTCGGGCGCGGCGCCGCAGGCGGTGAGGGCGGTGAGGGCGGCGGTGGAGAGGGCGAGGGCGGCAACGGCACGGCTGTTGGCGCGGATACGGGGGCGGGGTCGGGCTCTGTGCACGGAAGGTCTCCCAGGAGCGAAGCGTGAGGGCCACTTGTTCATACAAGCTGGCACCAGTTCGCCCTGGTCAGGTGTCCGGAGAGTTAACGTCCCATGTCCGCCGCCGCAAGAGGACAGGAAGAGGAAAGCCCACTGAACAGGTGTTGTGGTAGATAACGACCGCGCATCGAAACGCGCCGCGACGACGCTAGAGTGAGCGGCGGGGCCGTCACCCAGGAGCGGGCCTGTACACAGCCGATGATCGCCGGGACAGGCGAGGGGGACACGTGGGCCATTCACGCTATCGGGAGATCGCCGAGTCGCTGCGGCACGCCATCCGCGCCGGCACGTACCCGCTCGGCGCCCGGCTGCCGTCCGAGAGCGACCTCGCCACCCGCTGGTCCGTCTCGCGCGGCACGGTCCGCCAGGCGGTGGCGCTGCTGGTCTCCGAGGGGCTGATCGGCTCCCGGCAGGGGGCCCGGCGGGTCGTCCTGCGCCAGGAGCGCCGCCAGAGCTTCCAGCAGCTCAACAGCTTCGCGCAGTGGGCACAGGCGATGGGGTGCGAGGTCGCCAGCCGCATCATCACCCGCACGATGCGGGCCGCCACCGACGAGGAGGCCGACCGCCTGGACGCGGAGCCGGGCGGCGAGGTGCTCTACGTACTGCGGCTGCGGTGGCTGGACGGCGAGCCGGTGATGGTCGAGCGGACCGTGTACGCGGACTGGGTGGCCCCGGCCGTCCTGGCGCTGCCGGAGGACTGCGTCTCGATCATGGACAGCATCGCGGAGCGGGCGGACATCGTCGCGCACCACGGCGAGCACCTGATCGACGCGGTCGCGGCGGGCAGCGAGGACGCCCGGCTCCTGCGGGTGCGCCGGGCCAGCCCACTGCTGCGCCAGCGCCACCTGACGTACACGGCGGCGGGCCGGGCCATCGAGTGGACGGACGACCGCTACCGGGCGGGCAGCGTCGTCTTCAACGTGATGAACTCGACGGCGGCGGCCCCGCTGGAGCGCAGAGCGGGCCCGGACGTGGGCGGCTGAGGCGTTCCCGAACGCGTACGGGCTCGGCCTCGTACGAGTACGGACCACTCGACCTCATACGCGTACGCCGCTCGACCTCGCACGCGTACGAACCACTCGACCGCGCACGCGTACCGGCTTCAGCCTCGTACGCGTACGGACTCAGCCCCCTACGCGTGCCGGCTCAGCCGCCGGAGGTGTCCAGCTCCGCGTCGGCGCTGACGCCCGAGCAGTCGTACGGGTCCTTGAGCCAGCCGTCCGGCAGGACGACCCGGTTGTTGCCCGAGGTCCGCCCGCGCGGCCCGTCGGCGCCCTCCGGCCAGGGCTGGTCGAGGTTCAGCTCGTGCAGCTGACCGGCCAGCTCCTCCAGCGAGGAGGTGATGGCCAGCTTCTTGCGCATCTCGGAGCCGACCGCGAACCCCTTGAGGTACCAGGCCACGTGCTTGCGGAAGTCGATCACGCCACGCGTCTCGTCACCGATCCACTCCCCCAGCAGCGTGGCGTGGCGCACCATGACGTCCGCGACCTCGCGCAGGGTGGGCGCGTGCCGGGCCGCGCTGCCTTCCATGGCGCTCACCAGGTCGGCGAAGAGCCAGGGCCGCCCGAGGCACCCGCGCCCGACGACGACTCCGTCGCAGCCGGTCTCCCGCATCATGCGCAGGGCGTCGTCGGCGCACCAGATGTCCCCGTTGCCGAGGACGGGGATCTCCGGGACGTGCTCCTTGAGCCGGGCGATGGCGTCCCAGTCGGCGGTGCCGCCGTAGTGCTGGGCGGCCGTCCTGCCGTGCAGGGCGACGGCGGTGACCCCCTCCTCGACGGCGATGCGGCCCGCGTCGAGGAAGGTGATGTGGTCGTCGTCGATGCCCTTGCGCATCTTGATGGTGACGGGGAGGTCCCCGGCGTTGGAGACGGCCTGGTTGAGGATGGCCCGCAGCAGGGGCCGCTTGTACGGGAGCGCGGAGCCGCCGCCCTTGCGGGTGACCTTGGGGACCGGGCAGCCGAAGTTGAGGTCGATGTGGTCGGCGAGGTTCTCGTCGACGATCATGCGGACGGCCTTGCCGACGGTGACCGGGTCGACCCCGTACAGCTGGATCGAGCGGGGGGTCTCCGCCGCGTCGAAGTGGATGAGCTGCATGGTCTTCTCGTTGCGCTCGACCAGCGCCCGCGTGGTGATCATCTCGCTGACGAACAGCCCCTTGCCCCCGGAGAACTCCCGGCACAGTGTCCGGAACGGGGCGTTGGTGATGCCGGCCATGGGCGCGAGCACCACCGGCGGCTGCACGGTGTGCGGGCCGATACGGAGCTGCGGGAGGGCGGGGGCGAGCGTGGTCATTGCTCCATTGTCGCGCACGCCGGAGGGAGGACCGCGCCGGTGCCGGGCACGAGGAGGGCACCCTCGCCGCGGACTCCACCGGTCAGGCGCTCACCCTCGTGCCCCCGTGCGCTCACCCTCGTGCGCTCACCCCCTCACCCGTTCGAGCCCTGGGCGCCAGCAGCTGGGGGGCGCTTCTGCGCGGGGCCATATTTCCTTGGCCATGGCCAAGGCCATGGAAATAGTCACCGCAGGGAAAGAGACGTGCCGGACTCTGCGGCGAGACGGCCCTTGCCGCATCACCGGCGGTGGCCGCCGCGCCGGAGGCCCGGACGACGCGGCGGCCACCGTTCCCCCGTACCTCTCTCATCCTTCCGCGAGCCCTCCGCCGTCCCCGCGTCGGCGGCGCGCCAGCCCGGCGATCCCACTGGAGAGCTTGTCCTTCGCCGAACCGGCCAGGTCAAGGGCCTCGGCGCCCAGACTCATGGCCGCACCGACGCCCTTCGCCCCTGTCTCAAGCGCCTTGTCCCTCGCCGAACCGGCCACGTCCAGGGCCTCGCCACCCAGACTCACGGCCGCACCGACACCCTTCGCCCCTGTCTCAAGCGCCTTGTCCCTCGCCGAACCGGCCACGTCCAGGGCCTCACCGCCCAGACTCACGGCCGCACCGACACCCTTCGCCCCCGTCTCAAGCGCCTTGTCCCTCGCCTCGGCCGCCGCGACCGCCCACCGCCTGGTCTCCGACCGCTGCCGACCGGCCTCGATCCCGAGCCGCCCGTGGAAATCGTGGACGCCCGTCACGACCTGGTTGCTCGACCGGACCACGGCCGGGGACTTGGCCGGGTGCATCAGCACCTTCGCGTTGGCGGCTACGGCCGCCGCGTTCATCCGGGCCACCAGACACACGGTGCTCCGCGAGATGAGGTCCAGCCGGTTCTGCCGGGCGATCCGGATCCCGAGCCGGTGCCGGTCCAGCTCCTCCGGAGCCGCGTCGAGCACCCGGTCGAGTTCGAGTACGGCGATGGCGTCCTGCAACTGGAAGCAACGAGCCAGGACGGCAAGCCACTCCTGAGCCTTGGACTCGGCTTCCTGGGCCGCCGCGGCGAGATCGCCGATCTTCGCCTTGCGCTCCATCTTCTCCGCGAGGGCGTCGAGTTGCCGCAGCGCGTACGCCTGGGTCGCCGCGATCGTCCCCGGCGTGTCCTGCACCTTCGACCAGGTGATCTCGGAGACCCGGCCCACCTGCTCCCGGATGGTCATGGCCTCCTCGATCACGAGGTCCACCCCGATCATGTCCGACAACGCGGCGTCCTTCTGGGCGCGGAGCACGTCGTCGACCTTCTCGTCGATCGTGGCGAGGTAGTCGATGACTTCGTCCATGGTCTGCTGCATGGCGAGTTGCGCCATGACCACCGCGATGTTGGCCATGCCCACAGGACCGGTCCGCAGCGGCCCCGCTCCCTTCGCGAATTCGACGAACCCCTTGATCTGGCCGCCGTCCCCCTTGAACACCCCTGTGGGGAGGCCTGACTTGGCGCCCTCCCTCAGTCCGTACTTGTCGACGAGGTGCGCCGACTCCTTGGTCAGCTTCACCCAGCGCCCCGAGTTGCCGGCGATCTCGGAACCCGCCTGCGCCATGCCTGCCGCGTTATCGAGAGCATGCCGGAGCCTTGGCAGTCCGAGGTCCTTCGACGGCAGCCCTTCGGAGACGAGGAAGCGTTCGACCGCCGCGTGATCCCCGATGACCGCCAGGCCATCGCCGTCACTGATCAGCTGGATCTCGTCGTTCATGGTCAGTTCCTTACGGGACTCGTCGCCGGTGAGGGTAGCGGGAGGCGTGACGGGGACAGGCGCCGCGGGGCCTGAGCCGAAGTGGAGGTCGAGGCCTTCCGGGGGCGGAGAGCTTCGCGTCGCCGTCCGAAGGCCCTCGACGTGCGTGACGCTACCTTCTCGTGACCCGCCTGACCACGTGCTTCCACCGAATCGGGCCCGGCTTCCTCTCCGGCCGTCCCTTGATGAAGTCCCGCTCGGCCAGGTCGAGATGGAGAGCCCCGCAAGGATCGGCCGCCCCCACAGGCCGGCGCTCAGGCGTCGGTCAGGAAGCGCCTGGTCGAACAGCGCGCGAAAGCCCCACCGCGCCGAGCACGGTGGGGCTTTCGCGGGACCGGCGCGTCGGCCGACGCCGAGCGGGTCGGTCCGCTGCCCGCAGACAGGGCGGGCGAGCGGGGTGACCGGCGCCGCCGGCAGGGGCTCGACTCACATGTTGGCGAGGACCGCGCCGAGGACCATGCCGCCGACCAGGCCGATGGCGCTGACGACGATGGCGACCGTGGAGAGCCGCTCGTGCCGGACGGTCTTGGCGACGATGGCCAGCACGAGGCCGACCAGAGCGAAGACGATCGGCAGGAAGATGAACCCGATCACACCCAGGACCATCGCGATGATGCTGAGCACGTTGCTGTCCGCCCCGCGCCGAGGCGCACCGTTGTAGTGCTGCCCGGTCGGCTGGTTGCCGTGCTGCGTAGTCATCTGCCACTCCTTCGGGACGGTCGTTCCGGGACCCGATCTCGATGTGGACCGGCCTGACGCTCGGCTACCCCGACGTTCCTCGCCGACACGGCCACTCGGCGACGAGGGTGATCCGGTGCAGCCGCTCCAGCCGTATGCGGGCTCGACGTCCACCGGCGGGCGGTCGGCCAGACGCGGCCCACCCGCCGGCTTCCCGTCACGCCCGGCGAAGCCCCCGGAGGGAACCTCCGCCTCGATGGCCGACCGAGCCGTTCATCCCCCGCATTCCGACGCCCGTCGAGCAGGCGCGCCGAGAGAGCGCACAGCAACCGGAATTGTCCATTTTTCACCAGTCGGCCCCTTCATGACTTGCGGAGGAATGTGCAGCCACCCAATGCTGAGGCGGCACCCAGACCGTCACCGACGGGAATCAACTCGTGGCTCACCGTAAGGTCTATCTGGCGGTAGGCAGGACGAACACGCGGATCCACCGCTTCGATCCCCTCGACGGGGACACCCGTGTGGTCGAGAACGTGCCGGCGTACGAAAGCGGCTACACCGCCATGGGCGCGCAGTACCGGGGCGACGACAAGGAACCCTTGCTCTTCGCCGTCAGCGGCAACCGGCTCGTCACCATCGACGTGGAGGCCGGCACGGTCTCGGACGCGGTCGTCGACGGGCTGCCGAGCGGACTGAACTGGTACGACGGCGACATGGACGACGACGGGAAGAAGCTGCTCGTCGCGAGCGGCCCCGCCGTCCCCAGCTACACGATCGACGTGGTGACCCGGACGGCGACCGCCGGAAACCGTCCGGGCCCCGGACGGTGGGACGACTTCGCCCACCATCCGAAGGACGGCCGGCTGATCTCGGTCGAGGGCGACAACGGCGACCTGCTGCACGTGGATCCCCGGAAGGACCCCATGAAGACCGTGCTCAGGGAGGGAGTCTTCCTCCCCGCCGAGGCCAGCGTGTCCAGCGGCTCCCGCAAGTCCTACTCGGCCACGTTCTTCGACTCCGTCGGCCATTTCTACGCCGTCGACTCGGCGGGCAACGTCAACCACCTGGACCTGAGCGGCGACACCGTCCCCGACCGCGCCGAGCGGATCGGCAGGGGGAAGATCCCCGTCGACGGCCTGGAGGTCGTGAACGGGGCCGGGCGCATCACGCCGATGCCGATTCCTCCCAGCTACGACGAGATCGTCGTGACGAAGAAGTCCAGCGGTTCGTGGCAGAGCACCGATCCGCAGGGCAAGGTCTACAGCGTCGAACTGACCGTCACCGCTGTCGGCAAGGCAGGCGGCGAGGGGAAGGAGACACACAGGTTCCGGATCTCGTTCGACCTGCGCACGGCACAGGGGGCGAAGGTCGAGGCGTCCGGTGTCGACGTCACGCACGAGGACGGCAAGGTGTACATCGACTCGCGGACGGATCAGCTGCTGGCAGCGGGGAACTCGCGGCCCATCGCCGTACAGATCACCGTGCCGGGCGACCCGGCCGAGCTGCCGTCCGAGTACCCGCTCGACGGCCTGAGGGCCACGCGTCTGGCCTGACACCTGCCCCGGGGCCGGGCCGCCGCCGCAGATCGGGACGGGGCACCGCACGACCGAACCGGGCCGCGGCCCGCCCGGACCCGCGCAGTCGGGCCCGCTCGTCGTGATCGAGGCCGAGCGGATCGTCCATACGGAGCACTGGCTGCGGCGCGAGGGCTTCGCGCCACGCCAGTTCTGGACCAGGCCGGGCCGGTAGTCCGGCCGCCACACGGCAACTCGGTGGCGGACGCGTCAGAAGACGGACAGCCCGGTGAGCGTGGTGAAGCGGTCGAGGGCCGAGACGCCCGCCACCGAGTTGCCGCGCCGGTCGAGGCCGGGGCTCCATACGCACAGGGTGCACACACCGGGCACGATGGCGATGATCCCGCCGCCGACGCCGCTCTTGCCCGGCAGCCCCACCCGGTAGGCGAACTCGCCGGCCGCGTCGTACGTCCCGCAGGTGAGCATGACCGCGTTGACCTGCTTCGCCTGGCTGCGGGTCAGCAGCGCGGAACCGTCGGCCCGCAGCCCGTGCCGGGCCAGAAACCCGGCCGACAGGGCCAGGTCCGCGCACGACGCCTCGATCGAGCACTGGCGGAAGTAGGCGGAGAGCAGTTCGGGGACCGGGAGCGTGATGTTGCCGTAGGAGGCCATGAAGTGGGCCAGCGCGGCGTTGCGGTCACCGTAGGCCGCCTCGGAGGCGGCGACTTCCGGCATGAAGTCGATGGCGGCGTTGCCGCTCTCCGCACGCAACAGGTCCCGTACCTGTCCGGCGGCGTCCCCGGTCAGGGCCTGGAGCCGGTCGGTCACCACCAGGGCACCGGCGTTGATGAACGGGTTACGGGGAACACCGCTCTCGTACTCCAGTTGCACCAGGGAGTTGAAGGGGTTGCCCGAAGGCTCACGGCCCACGCCCCGCCATATCCGTTCGCCGTCCAGGGAGAGCGCCAGGGCCAGGGCGAACACCTTGGTGATGGACTGCGTCGAGAAGGGCTGCCGCCAGTCGCCGACACCGTAGACGGTCCCGTCGGGCTCCGCGACGGCCATGCCGAACCGCCCGGGGTCGGCACCGGCGAGCATCGGTATGTAGTCGGCGGGTATGCCGTGGTCGTCGAGTGCGGCCATCTCCTCGGCGATGCGGCTGATCACCGCGGTGAAGCGGTGGGAGCCGGCGCGCGGAGTCGGGCTGCTCACCCGGGGGGCGGCGGAGGTGTGGGACACGGTAGTTCCTGACGGCGAGGGAGCGAGAGGGCACGGCGTACGGAGTCGAAGGCGCGGAAGACCACGGTGACACGGTCCTCGTGCCGCACGCGCGGTTTCCTGGTCGCCCCTGAGGTGGATACCAGGACCAGCGTGAGGAGGAGCGCGCAGACCATCACGAACAGGCCGCGTCGTGCCGGGGAGAGTCGCCCCCGGATACCTGCGTCGGCTCCTTGGCTGAAGGCGGAGTGGACGGACCAGGAGGAGCGGAGCCCCGGTCGCACACCGTCGTGATCCGGCGGTGCCGGGTGATCCCGTCCGCGGTCCAGGGCCGTGCGGCCTGACCGAGCGCGCAAGGCACGAGCAGCGGCACGACGATGCTCAGCTGCTGGTGGTCTGCTGGTGGCGGTGGTGGTGTGCAGGTCGCTGGACCGTGGCCCCGGGGGGGAAGGCCGTCATGTTCTTCCGCTCCTTTCAGGCGGGGAGGGGACTCGGTGCGACCGGGTGGTGGCGGCTGATGTTCTTCTCCAGCAGTTCGGTGGAGGCCCGCACACCGACCGACGTGCCGGGCGTGAACTCCGGGAGCCGCCCGTCGGCCCGCTTCAGCTCGCCCAGCGCGGTGTCGATGGCGGTGTGCGCGGCGAACAGGCAGGGGGTGCTGTAGATGGCCATCTGGCATTCCAGTTCGGTGAGTTCGCGGAGGGAGAGCCTCGGCGACCTGCCGCCCGCGATCTGGTTGAAGAGCAGGGGCTTGTCGTCGATGACCTTGCGGATGCGGCGGATCCACTCGACGTCCCGCACCCCGTCGACCAGCACCACATCGGCATCGGTCTCCGCGAGGGCCTGGGCGCGGCGCAGGATGTCCTCCTCCTCGGTGGCGTCGGTGCGGGCCACGACCACCAGGTCCCGCCGGGTCGCGAGGACCAGGTTCAGCTTCTCCAGGTACTCCTCCAGGGGCAGCACCCTCTTGCCGTCCGCGTGGCCGCACCGGCGCGGGCGCCGCTGGTCCTCCAGGATCACGCCGGAGGCCCCGGCCCGCTCCAGCCGCTGGACCACGTGGCAGGCCACCTCCGGGTCCACGTAACCGTCGTCGATGTCGACCAGGAGGTGGTGGGAGGGGAAGGCGAGCCGGAGCCGCTCGGCGAAGGCGACCATGTCCGGCCAGGCGATGAAGCCGATGTCCGGCAGCCCGTAGTGGGACGCCGCGAAGCCGAAACCGGAGACGAAGAAGCCGTCGTAGTGCCGGGCGGCGACCGACGCCGAGTACATGTCGTAGATACCGACGAGCGGGGTGGTGCCGGGCGTGTGGATCTCCTCGCGCAGCGCACTTCCGTAGCGCATGTCTCTGCTCCTTGCGTGGTGGCCGTGAACAGGCCGATAGCGGGACGACGTGCGCGCGGCGCGTAGCCGAGGGGACAAGCCTGCGCACAGGTCGATGGGGACACCGACAGCAATCCGCCTTGAATAGTCAAAGGCGAAACGAAATCGACGGTGTGCAATCCGGAAAGAGTTCTCGATCCCTTTGCGGGTGCCCGCATACATATACTGACATTACTTGCCCTTTGCCCGATGACACGCGGCCCTTTACCTCGGGTTCGCGACATTCATCTGCTCGTCCGACGGAACCGGGTAAGCGGTCACCGAGCCACCGCGACCAGCGCGTCGGGTCACCTCGACCGCTGCTACAGGCCTACCTGCCATGCCCCGCAGCGCACTCCGCCCCCTCCCCTCCGGCCTCCTCGGGCACCGCCCCGAACGAGGACGAAGCGGGCGAGCCGTTCGCCGGGACCGCTCATTTCCGTTCCCTCGTGATAATTTTGTGCGCCCGCGTACGCCGGTGTAAACAACCAGCTCCTTCGTTTTATTGTTACGTGCTTTCGAGCGTGCACACGGAGGAGGGGTTTTCTCTCTTCTTCCGGCGATTAATCTGCCATTCGAGTGAAGCCGCACATTTCAGCCTCCTGACTGTTGGCCCTTGCACGGTCTTTCTTCAACTGGCCTCGGCGTGACCGGCGTTGGTGCGGTGATTGACGCTTTCGCGAATCATCGGGCGGCATGCCTTTACACCTCGGGCCCGGCGCGGTCGAGCACACAAAGCAGTGATTGCATCCCCCAACGAAACCTCCCTAGCGTGAGTGCAGAGATGTTTCGCAGTTCGGTCGGGAATGCGTCGACGTATTCCCCCGGCATCGCACGCGACGGCGGACGCTGGGCGTCCTCGGAGCCGTCCCGGGCCACATGCACCACCTCACGCATCCGCGGTCCCGCCACGAGCCCGACCGCCCCCTCCTTCAGGAGCGGCACACCATGAGCACCACGACAAACGCCCTGCCCGACTGGTCTCCCGAGGCTGTCGTCTTCGACTGCGACGGCACCTTGATGGACACCGAAAGCCACTGGCAGGACGCACGGAACCAAGTCTTCCGAGGGTTCGGAATCCGCCCCGCGCCGGGCTTCGCCGAACGGGCCAAGGGAGTGCATTACATCGACTGCGGGCGGCTGATGGCCCAGGAGGCGGACAAGCCCCGGCTGGCGGAGGAGATGACCGACGCGCTACTGCACCACTTCATGGCGCGGGTCGCCGATGACCCGGTGACGATGCCCGGGGCCGCCGAGTTCGTACGACGGCTGTCCGGCCGCCTGCCGCTGGCCGTGGCGAGCAACTGCCCCCTCGAGGTCGTGGAGGCGAGCCTGGACCGGGCCGGGCTGCTGGGCCACTTCGGGCACATCGTGGTCCCGGACGAGGAGGGCCACCGGGCCGGCAACGAGGAGCCGGTGCGCCCGAAGCCGTGGCCGGACGTCTACGCCACGGCCGCCCGCCTCTGCGGTGCCGCACCGCGACGAGCCCTGGCCGTCGAGGACTCGATGACGGGCATCGAATCGGCACGGCGGGCCGGGCTGCGTGTGGTCGGGGTGGGCCCGTACCCCGGGTCCGAGGACGCGGTCCGGGCCGACCTGTGGGTGCCGGCCCTGCACGCCCCGTCCCTGACGGCCTGGGTGGAGTCCTGGCCGGCTCGCGGGGCGCGGGGATAGGCAGCGGCCGTCCGCCCGGTCCAGCCGCGGGCCGGGGTTCAGTCCAGCCGCGTGCCGAGGTCCTCCACGACGGCCTGGGCGGAGGCGAAGAGCAGTGCGACGCCCACCGCGCCCGGGTCGGGTACGCCTTCGGCCCGTTCACCGAGATAGCTGGAGCGTCCCATCCGGGCGCGCAGGCGCGCGGTCTCGTGCACGCCGGTCCAGGCGGCTGCCGCGGCGGCGGCCAGAGCCTTCGCCGGCGGCGTGCCCTCCGGGGCGGCTTGGAGGGCTTCTGCCGCCGGGGCGAGTGCGTCGACGAGGGTCTTGTCGCCGGGTGCGGCGTCACCCACCCGGCGGATGGCCGCCAGCCCGTCCGCCGCACCGGCCCCGAGAGCCGACGTGGTGGCGGCCCCCGCGTCGGCCACGGCAGCGGCCAGTGACTGGAACAGCAGGCCGAACAGCGGCCCGCTGGTGCCGCCGACCTCGTCCAGGAAGGCCGTGGCCGCGGCCTGAAGGGGGCCCGCGGGATCGCTGCCGGACGCGGAGCCCGCGTCGAGGCGCCGCATGGCGCAGTCCGCCCCGGTGGTGAGGTTGACACCGAAGTCGCCGTCGCCCACTTCTTGGTCCAGGGCGGTGAGGCGGTCCTCGGCGGCGTGGGCCGACCGCACGAAGCGGCGCATCCAGCCGTCGGTGGAGAACGCCTCGTGGGGCGTGCTGCTCGTCATGCGGTGCCTCCCGTGCTCGGGGGAACTCGTTCGGGAACGGGCGTGCGGCGTCTCACCAGCGCAGGGTGGCGGTCCGTACCGGAGCGTCGTACAGACGCAGGGTCTCGTGGTCGGCGGTGAGCAGGGTGATGGAGAAGCCGCGCATGTCCAGCGCGGTGACGTACTCGCCGACGAGGGAGCGGGCCGGTTCGATGCCGCGGCCGTCGAGCAGGCCGCAGAGCTCGGCGTGGACGGCGTACAGCTCCAGCGGGGTGACGGCGCCGAGGCCGTTGACCAGCGTGATGACGGAGGAGCCCGGGGCCGGGGAGAGCGCGTCCACAAGCGCGGAGGCCATGCGCTCGACCAGAGGGCCGAGGGGCCCGCGGCGGATGGTCTCCCGGGCGCGCTCGCCATGGATGCCGACGCCGTACTCCAGCTCCTCCGGGTCGAGGAGGAAGGCGGGTCTGCCGGTGGTGGGGGCGGTGTGCGCGGCGGAGGCGACGGCGAGGGTGCGGCAGCCCGCGGCGAGGCGGGTGCCCAGCTCCTGGAGCTCCTGGAGGCCGAGACCGGTGTCGGCCGCCGCGCCGAGGATCTTCTCGATCAGGACGGTGCCGCCGGTGCCCCGGCGGCCCGCGGCGACGTCCTCGGAGTCGGTGGCGAGGTCGTCGTCGATCAGGACACGGGCGCACGGGACATCACGGTGGGCAAGCCGTTCGGCGGCGATACCGAAGTTGATCCGGTCGCCGGTGTAGTTCTTCACGATGTGCAGCACGCCCTCGGGCCGGGCCGCGGCGAGGGACCCCTCGTACACCTGCCGGTTGTGCGGTGAGGCGAAGACGAGCCCCGGGCAGGCGACGTCCAGCATGCCTCGCCCGACGTACCCGGCGTGCAGGGGCTCGTGCCCCGATCCGCCGCCCGAGAGGAGGCCGACCCTCCGGGAAGGCGCCGGGTCGCGGGCCCGGAGGAAGCCGTGGCCGGGGTCGAGCGTGAGCAGGTCCGCGTGGGCACGGGCGAAGCCCCTGAGGGCGTCCGGCACCAGCGAACCGTCACCGTTCTCGAAATACGATGCCATCCAGGTCCTCCGTCGTCGAGAGCCGTGAGCGGCTGGGCCTGACCTTCCCACCGAGGTGACTTACATGCTGCGGCCCCGACCGCCACAGAGCAATTCATAGGACAGTCGGTCATTCATTGGCAAGCCCTCATCGCCCGCCGAGGTGGGGGCCGAGCACGGGTGTGGGCCCGGATCACGGATGATCCGGGCCCACCGTCGTATTACGAGGTACTGCTCAGGTGTCAGCTCTGCGCGGGCTGCGCGCCCTGCTCGCCCGGCTCGGCGGTGGTGGCCGCCTGGGCCTCGGCGCGCTCGCGCATCTTGCGCACCAGCTCCTGCTTCTTGTCCTCGGCGGCCTTGCGGTCGGCGCCTCGCGCGGAACCCGCGCCCTGCTGTTCGGCGCGGGACAGCTTCTTACGCTGTCCGCCGACGCCGAGGAGGTTGTTGCGGCTCTTGGCCACGGCGTTCTCCCATTCGTGGTGAGAAGTGAGGAAGGAAGTGATCAGGTGATCGCGATCGATCGATCCGGTGGGCGGCGGGTGGTCGGGCACCCGCCGCGCTCTCACTCGTAGATCTGGAAGAACGAAGACATGCCGGAACGGTACCCCGCTCCCGGAGCGCCCCGCACCAGGTTTTCCGGCCGCCGGGGCCAAGGCTGTCGGGGCCAAGGCCGCCGGGGTCTCAGGCCGTAGGAGGTCGGACTGTACGAGGAGGCCCCCGGTCCCGTGCCCGGGACCGGGGGCCTCACGCGCCCACAGGGGCGTACGGGGATCGTCAGCAGCCGATCAGACGGGCGCCGAGGTACGCCTGGATCTGGTCCAGGGAGACGCGCTCCTGCTTCATCGTGTCGCGCTCGCGCACGGTCACCGCGTTGTCGTCCAGGGTGTCGAAGTCGACGGTGACGCAGAACGGCGTGCCGATCTCGTCCTGGCGACGGTAGCGGCGGCCGATGGCGCCCGCGTCGTCGAACTCGATGTTCCAGTTCTTGCGCAGGTCGGTCGCCAGGCCCTTGGCCTTCGGCGAGAGCTGCGGGTTGCGGGAGAGCGGCAGGACCGCGACCTTGACCGGCGCCAGGCGCGGGTCGAGACGCATCACGGTGCGCTTCTCCATGACGCCCTTGGCGTTGGGCGCCTCGTCCTCGATGTAGGCGTCGAGCAGGAACGCCAGCATCGCGCGGCCGACACCGGCCGCGGGCTCGATGACGTACGGCGTCCAGCGCTCGCCGGCCTCCTGGTCGTAGAACTGGAGGTCGGTGCCCGAGGCCTTGGAGTGCGCCTTGAGGTCGTAGTCGGTGCGGTTGGCGACGCCCTCCAGCTCGCCCCACTCGCTGCCGCCGAAGCGGAAGCGGTACTCGATGTCCGCGGTGCGCTTGGAGTAGTGGGAGAGCTTCTCCTGCGGGTGCTCGAACCAGCGCATGTTCTCCTCGCGCATGCCGAGGTCCGTGTACCAGTTCCAGCGCTGGTCCATCCAGTACTGCTGCCACTCCTCGTCCTCGCCCGGCTTGACGAAGAACTCCATCTCCATCTGCTCGAACTCGCGGGTCCGGAAGATGAAGTTGCCCGGAGTGATCTCGTTCCGGAAGGACTTGCCCATCTGGGCGATGCCGAACGGCGGCTTCTTGCGCGAAGTCTGCTGCACCTGGCCGAAGTTGGTGAAGATGCCCTGGGCGGTCTCGGGGCGCAGGTAGGCGACCGAGCCGGAGTCCTGGGTCGGGCCGAGGTGGGTGGAGAGCAGGCCCGAGAACTGCTTGGGCTCGGTGAAGGTGCCCTTGTTACCGCAGTTGGGGCAGTTGAGGTCGGCGAGGCCGTTGACCGGCGGCTTGCCGTGCTTCTCCTCGTACGCCTCCTCCAGGTGGTCGGCGCGGTAGCGCTTGTGACAGGAGGTGCACTCGGTCAGCGGGTCCGAGAAGGTGGCGACGTGGCCGGAGGCGACCCAGACCTCGGGGGCCAGGATGACCGACGAGTCGATGCCGACCACGTCCTCACGCGCGGTGACCATGTAGCGCCACCACTGACGCTTCAGGTTCTCCTTCATCTCCACGCCCAGCGGCCCGTAGTCCCAGGCGGCCTTCTGGCCACCGTAGATCTCACTGCAGGGGTAGACGAAGCCACGGCGCTTGCTCAGGCTGACGATGGTGTCGATCTTGTCGGCGGCCACGGTGCTCTCTTCATACGACGATGACGAACGGCGAATGACTCAGATTACCGGCGGGCGGACCCCCTGGATCAAATCGGCGGCCGGTCCGACGATCTTCGCCTGCCCCTATGTGACCTTCCGGGCATCTCATCAGCCTTGTTGACAATCGTTTCCACTTTTGTTGAAAATGAGTGTCATGAACGTACGCCGCCTCATACCCACCACCGCCGTCGCCGGAGCAGTCGTCCTCGGCCTGACCGCTCTCACCGCCTGCTCCACCACCGACGCGGCGGACGGGGGCGACGGGGCCGGCGGCGACAAGCTGACGGTGACGGCGTCGTTCTATCCGATGCAGTTCCTGGCCGAGCGGATAGGCGGCGAGCACGTCGCGGTCACCAGCCTCACCAAGCCGGGTGTCGAGCCGCACGACCTGGAGCTCACCCCGCGCCAGATCGGCTCCCTCGGCGACTCCGACTACGTGCTGTACCTCAAGGGCATCCAGCCGGCCGTGGACGACGCGATCAAGCAGTCCGGTGTGAAGAACACCGTCGACGCCGCGACCCTCACCACGCTGGAGAACCACGGAGCCGAGGTCAGTGGCCACGACCACGATCACGAGGACGAGGACGAGCACGGCCACGAGGGCGAGGACGCCCACGAGGAGCACTCCGAGGGCGACGGCCACAACCACGGCGAGGAAGGCGGCGCCGACCCGCACGTCTGGCTGGACCCGGTGAAGTACGCCGAGGTCGCCAAGGGCGTCGGCAAGTCGCTGGAGAAGGCCGACCCCGACCACGCCGCCGACTACAAGAAGAACACCGAGGCCCTCGTCGCCGAGCTGGACAAGCTGAACACGGCGTACGAGAGCGGGCTGAAGAACACCGCCACCAAGACCTTCATCACCACCCACTCCGCCTTCGGCTACCTCGCCGAGCGCTACGGGCTCACCCAGCAGGGCATCGCGGGCATCGACCCCGAGGCCGAGCCGACCCCGGCCCGGATCCAGCAGCTCCACACCATCGCCGAGAAGGAGAAGGCCACCACGGTCTTCTTCGAGACGCTCGCCAGTGACAGGACCGCGAAGACCCTCGCGAAGGACACCGGGCTGAAGACCGACGTCCTGGACCCGCTGGAGGGAATCACGAAGAAGTCCAAGGGCGCTGACTACTTCGAGGTCATGGAGTCCAACCTCGCCGCGCTGCAGAAGGCGCTCGGCGCGAAGTGACCCGTACCACCCGCTTCACCCGTACCACCAGCTTCACTCGTACCACCCGCTTCACCCGTACCACCACCGGATCGGAGGCGCTCATGCCGGAGCGTGAGAGCACCACCCGCGAGCCCGTGGGCGCCCCCCGCGAGCCCGTGGTCAGCCTGCGCGGTGCCACGGCCACCCTCGGCGCGCGCCCCGTGCTGCGCGGGGTGGACCTCACCGTGCGCCGCGGCGAGGTCGTCGCCCTGCTGGGCGCCAACGGTTCGGGCAAGTCCACCGCCGTACGCTCCGTCATCGGCCAGGTCCCCCTGACCGGCGGCACCGTCGAGCTGTTCGGCACCGAGCTGCGCCGCTTCCGCCAGTGGGGCCGCATCGGTTACGTGCCGCAGCGCACCACGGCCGCCGGCGGCGTGCCCGCCACGATCCGCGAGGTCGTCGCCTCGGGCCGGCTGGCCCGTACGAGGCTGCGGTGGCCCGGGAAGGCGGACCGGGCGGCCGTGGACCGGGCCATCGAGCTGGTGGGGCTGGCCGACCGCGCCAAGGACTCCGTGAGCGCCCTGTCGGGCGGCCAGCACCAGCGGGTGCTGATAGCCCGCGCCCTGGCCGCCGAGCCGGAGCTGCTGATCATGGACGAGCCGATGGCCGGGGTGGACCTGGCGAGCCAGGAGATCCTGGCGGCGACCCTGCGCGAACAGGTGGCCCTGACCACCTCCGTACTCCTCGTCCTGCACGAGCTGGGCCCGCTGGAGCCCCTGATCGACCGGGCCGTGGTCCTGCGCGACGGCTGCGTCACGCACGACGGCCCGCCGCCCGAGGCGCTCGGCCAGCACGCCCTGCCCGGCCACGACCACGTACACCCCCACGCGGCCGACGAGCCCGTACGGACGGGACTGCTGACCTGATGCTGCTCGAATTCCTCACCCCTCCCTTCATGCAGCGGGCGCTCATCGCGGCCGTCCTGGTCGGCATCACCGCGCCCGCCATCGGCATCTACCTGGTGCAGCGCCGGCAGGCCCTGATGGGCGACGGCATCGGGCACATCGCGATGACCGGTGTCGGCCTCGGCTTCCTGCTCTCCACCAGCCCCGTCTGGATGGCCACGGCCGTCGCGGTGGCCGGTGCGGTCACCATGGAGCTGATCCGCTGGTACGGGCACACGCGCGGCGACCTCGCCCTGGCGATGCTCTTCTACGGCGGTATGGCGGGCGGTGTGATGCTGATCAACCTGTCCGACACCGGCTCCAACGCCAACCTGACCTCGTACCTCTTCGGCTCGCTCTCCACCGTCTCCGAGTCCGACGTCATCGCGATCTGCGTGCTGGCCGCCTTCGTGGTGCTGGTCACGGTCGGGCTGCGGCGGCAGCTGTTCGCGGTCAGCCAGGACGAGGAGTTCGCCCGGGTCACCGGGCTGCCGGTACGGGTGCTGAACCTGCTGATCGCGGTCACGGCCGCCGTGACGGTGACCGTCGCGATGCGGGTCGTGGGGCTGCTGCTGGTCAGCGCGCTGATGGTGGTGCCGGTGGCGGCCGCCCAGCAGATCACCAAGTCCTTCAAGGTGACGTTCGTGCTCTCCGTGGTGATCGGCACGGCCGTGACCCTGACCGGCACCGTGACCTCGTACTACCAGGACGTTCCTCCGGGCGCGACGATCGTGCTGCTGGCCATCGCGGTGTTCGTCGCGCTGACCGCGCTCGCGGCTCCGCTCGCGAAACGCCGGGCCCGGGTGAGCGAGGCGAGGGGGGCCGAGTGCACCCTGGAGGTACCGGCGGCCCGCCGGGGCACGGACGACGTGCACGTGTGAGGGCGTCGCACCGTACGTGTTCGGCCGCGGCGCCCGGACGGGCTGGCACAATGGCCCGACACATGTACGGGCGACACGAGGAGGCACCTGTGGCCACGGCGCCGATCAGTGGCAGCAACAACAGGTCGAGCTTGTCGAACACATACTTGCATTCCTCCAGCCCTGTGGCCGGATTGAAGGCCAGGCCCGCCTTGCACCCCAGATCCT
>NZ_JBEYKR010000040.1:0-48633 GCF_040703535.1 Streptomyces sp. NPDC007346 | reverse complement strand
GCCCGCGCCCCTCAACAGGGGTGCGGGCCCGCGCCGTAGCCGCGTGTCTACGGTGCCTGACTCAGGCGCCGAGGATCTCGCGCGCCAGCTTGGCGGTCTCGGTCGGCGTCTTGCCGACCTTCACGCCGGCGGCCTCGAGGGCCTCCTTCTTCGCCTGGGCGGTGCCGGAGGAGCCGGAGACGATGGCGCCCGCGTGGCCCATGGTCTTGCCCTCGGGGGCGGTGAAGCCCGCGACGTAGCCGACGACCGGCTTCGTGACGTTCTTCGCGATGAAGTCGGCGGCACGCTCCTCGGCGTCGCCGCCGATCTCGCCGATCATCACGATGAGGTCGGTCTCCGGGTCCGCCTCGAACGCCGCGAGGGCGTCGATGTGCGTCGTACCGATGACCGGGTCGCCACCGATGCCGACGGCGGAGGAGAAGCCGATGTCACGCAGCTCGTACATCATCTGGTAGGTCAGCGTGCCGGACTTGGACACGAGACCGATGCGGCCGGGCTTGGTGATGTCGCCCGGGATGATACCGGCGTTGGACTGGCCGGGGGTGATGAGACCCGGGCAGTTGGGGCCGATGATCCGGGTCTTGTTGCCCTTCTCGTTCGCGTACGCCCAGAAGGCGGCGGAGTCGTGAACGGCGATGCCCTCGGTGATGACGACCGCGAGCGGGATCTCGGCGTCGATCGCCTCGACGACGGCGGCCTTGGAGAACGCCGGCGGCACGAAGAGGACGGAGACGTTCGCGCCCGTCTTCTCCATCGCTTCCTTGACGGAGCCGAAGACCGGGACCTCGGTGCCGTCGAAGTCGACGGACGTGCCCGCCTTGCGGGGGTTCACGCCACCGACGATGTTGGTGCCGTCGGCCAGCATGAGCTTGGTGTGCTTCATGCCCGTGGCGCCGGTCATCCCCTGGACGATGACCTTGCTGTCCTTGGTGAGGAAGATAGCCATGGTGTTGGAGTCCCTCGTCCTTACTTCGCAGCCGCGGCGAGCTCGGCGGCCTTGTCGGCCGCGCCGTCCATGGTGTCCACGCGCTGCACGAGCGGGTGGTTGGCGTCGGAGAGGATCTTGCGACCCAGCTCCGCGTTGTTGCCGTCGAGACGCACGACCAGCGGCTTCTCGACCTTCTCGCCCTTGGACTCGAGCAGCGCGAGCGCCTGCACGATGCCGTTGGCGACCTCGTCGCAGGCGGTGATGCCACCGAAGACGTTGACGAAGACGGACTTGACGTCCGAGTCGCCGAGGATGATCTCCAGGCCGTTCGCCATGACCTCGGCGGAGGCGCCGCCACCGATGTCGAGGAAGTTGGCCGGCTTCACGTCGCCGTGCTGCTCACCGGCGTACGCGACGACGTCCAGGGTCGACATGACCAGACCGGCACCGTTGCCGATGATGCCGACCTCGCCGTCGAGCTTGACGTAGTTGAGGTTCTTGGCCTTGGCGGCGGCCTCCAGCGGGTTGGCCGCGGCCTTGTCCTCCAGGGCCTCGTGGCCCGGCTGGCGGAAGTCGGCGTTCTCGTCGAGCGAGACCTTGCCGTCCAGCGCCAGGATGCGGCCGTCCTTGGTCTTCACCAGCGGGTTGACCTCGACGAGGAGCGCGTCCTCGGCGACGAAGGTGTCCCACAGCGTCACCAGGACCTCGGCGACCTTCTCGGCCACCTCGGCCGGGAACTTCGCCTGGGCCACGATCTCGCGGGCCTTGACGATGTCCACGCCGGAGTTGGAGTCGACCGGGACCTTCGCGAGGGCCTCGGGGGTCTTCTCCGCGACCTCCTCGATGTCCATGCCGCCCTGCACCGAGGCCATGGCCAGGAAGGTGCGGTTGGTGCGGTCCAGGAGGTACGAGACGTAGTACTCCGCCTCGATCTCCGGGGACAGCTCGGCGATCATCACCTTGTGGACCGTGTGGCCCTTGATGTCCATGCCAAGAATGTCGGTCGCCCTGGCGACCGCCTCGTCGGCGGAGGCGGCCAGCTTGACGCCACCGGCCTTGCCGCGGCCGCCGACCTTCACCTGCGCCTTGACGACCGACTTGCCGCCCAGCTTCTCGGTCGCCTCGCGGGCTGCCTCAGGCGTGTCGATGACTTCACCGGCCAGCACCGGTACACCGTGCTTGGCGAAGAGGTCCCTCGCCTGGTACTCGAACAGGTCCACGCGCGTCCGTCCCTTATAAGTGGTATCGCGGTTCGTTCTTCTGCGTGGGCGTGCCGCGAAGGGCAACGTGACTGCTCTGTCACTAGGGAGGCGCACACGGTGTCCGAGTACGCGGCATGTCCACCCGGCAGGTTATCCCCGCACTCCGCGTGCCCCTAAATCGCAGATCACACCTGAGCGGTGATAACGGTCACAGAGGGTGCCGGACGGGGGCTCCTCGTGGCGGGTCTAGGCCTCCGTCTCCTTGTCCGGTATGGGCAGGGGCCGCTTCTCGATCGCGGCGGCCATGATGTCCGGGAAGAGGTCCGGCGTACAGGCGAAGGCGGGCGCGCCCAGCGCGCCGAGCGCCGCCGCGTGCTCGTGGTCGTAGGCGGGGGCGCCCTCGTCGGAGAGGGCGAGCAGGGTCACGAACTGCACGCCCGACGCCTTCATCGCCGCGACCCGCTTCAGCATCTCGTCGCGGATGCCGCCCTCGTAGAGGTCGCTGATGAGGACGACGACGGTGTCCGCCGGACGGGTGATCTTCGACTGGCAGTAGGCGAGCGCCCGGTTGATGTCCGTGCCGCCGCCGAGCTGGGTGCCGAAGAGGACGTCGACCGGGTCGTCGAGCTGGTCGGTGAGGTCGACGACCGCCGTGTCGAAGACGACGAGGCGGGTGGCGAGGGTGCGCATGGAGGCGAGCACCGCGCCGAAGACCGAGGCGTAGACGACCGAGGCGGCCATCGAGCCCGACTGGTCGATGCAGAGGATGACGTCCTTCTTCACCGACTGCGAGGCGCGGCCGTAGCCGATGAGGCGCTCCGGGACGACCGTGCCCGTGTCCGGGCCGCCGTCCGTTCCGGGGAGGGTCAGGTAGTTCTTCAGGTTGGCGCGGATGGTGCGGTCCCAGTCGATGTCCCGGTGGCGCGGCCGGCTGATCCGCGCCGAGCGGTCCAGGGCCCCGGTGAGAGTGGCCCGGGTGCGGCTCTCCAGCCGCTTCTCCAGGTCGTCGACGACCTTGCGGACGACGGCCCGCGCGGTCTCCTTGGTCGTCTCGGGCATGGCCTTGTTGAGGGAGAGCAGGGTGCCGACGAGATGGACGTCCGCCTCGACGGCCTCCAGCATCTCCGGCTCCAGGAGCAGGGCGGAGAGGCCGAGCCGGTCGATGGCGTCGCGCTGCATGACCTGGACGACGGAGCTGGGGAAGTACGTACGGATGTCGCCGAGCCAGCGGGCCACGGAGGGGGCGGACGCGCCGAGCCCGGCCGAGCGCCCGCCGCTGCCCCGGCCGCCGGGCTTCCTGCCGCCGCCCCCGCCGTAGAGCGCGTTCAGCGCGCCGTCCATGGCGGCGTCCTGGCCGGTGAGGGTGCAGCCGGTGCTCTCCGCGCTGTCCGCGCCGAGCACCATGCGCCAGCGCCGCATCCGTTCGCCGTCGGCGGGGCGCGCCGAGGCCCGTGCCCTCTCCGTGCCCGTGTCCATGTCCGTGCCCGTGCCCGTGTCCATGTCCGTGCCCGTGCTCATGTCCGTGCCCGTGCCCGTGTCTGTGCCCACCGTCTCCCCCGTTCGGTCGTCGTGCTGTGTGGCGTGGTGTGGGGCCCGTTGTGAGGCGTGTGCCGCTCCCGTGGTCATGCGGTCGCCTCCGCCGGTACGGGGGTGCGGCCCAGGAGCAGGTGCAGCACCGGCTCCACCGCGTCGGCCCGTTCCTGGTCGAGGCCGGGGCCGAAGCCCGGGTACGCGAGGTCCGTGCCGTCGTTCCCGGCCCCCTCGGGGACGGGGCCGCGCCGGACCAGCTCGCCGAGGGTGCGTCGGACGCCCGGTTCGTAGGCGGAGAACGTACGGCGCAGGAGCGGCAGCACGTCGGTGAACGTCTCGGCGGGTACGCTGGTGAGCCAGGCGTCGAGCAGGGCGAGCAGCCGCTCGTCGTGGACCAGCAGCATGCCGCCGCCCGACGCCCCGCCGACGAACCCCTCGACCCAGGCCGCCGCGTCGGTGGGCGGGGTGCCGGGCGAGAGGGCCAGGCCCATGAGGCGGGCCGCCTCGTCCTCGGTCAGCCGCCCCTCGTCGAGCAGCAGCCGGGTGGCGCGGCCCCGGATGATCCCGGCGACCGTGTCCCGGCCGGCCAGCTTGCGCAGGACGGCGCCCCAGCGCTCCCGGAGCCCTTCGGCGGGCGTGGCGCCGGCGACGAGCAGCCCGATCGCGCCGTGCACCCCGTCCACCTGGCGGCGCAGCGCCTCGGCCCCGTCCGTGTCGAGGCCGGTGCAGGCCGGGGGCAGGCCGACGCAGATCCGCTCGGCGAGTCCGGCGGCGACCCCGGCCAGCGCGGCGGTGTCCGTGGAGCGCACGTCCCCGTAGCGCAGGGAGCGGGCGAGGGCCGGGAGGGCGTCGGCGAGGTGGCCCACGTCCGCGTCGAGTGCGGCGCGGTCCGCGAGGGCCTTCATCACGACGGGCAGGGCTTCGGGCAGCCCGGCCAGGAGGCAGTGCTCGGCGAGCGCGGTGACCTCGGAGAGTGCGGTCGCCGCGAGGGCCCGGGACTCGGCCTGCGCCGTGGCGGCGGTCTCGACGGTGGTGCCCCACACCCCGGCCTCGGCGACCCGGACGTGCAGCTCGGGCTCCCAGCGCAGCCGCCAGCTCTCCCGGAAGGTGCCGGTGCCGCCCCGGCCCTCGGCCGGCTCGCCCCAGCCGATGCCGAGGAGGCGCAGCCGGTGCAGGAGGCGGCTGCGGGCGGCGTCGGTCTCCTTGCGCAGGTCGAGGTCGAGCGCCTTCTCCAGCGCCTCCGGTTTGAGCCGCAGGGAGCGCTGGCTGCGGGTCAGGTCGCGTTGGAGCGGGACGGCGGGGGCGCTGTCGGGCACCTCGCCGAGGGTCTCGCCGACGACCAGGCGGTCCTGGATGAGGGCGAGCGGTACGTCGGAGCCCTCGCACATCACGGCGCGCACCGCGTCGGTGGTCTCGCCCAGGCCCGCCAGCGGGCGGCCCCGCATCGCCGCGAGCGTCTCGGCGAGCCGGACGGCCTCGATGACGTGGGCGGTGGAGACGAAGCGGTCCTCCTCGCGCAGCAGTCCGGCGACCTTCGTCATCCACCGCTCGATCGGCCGGTCGGCGGCGCCGAAGAGGTGCCCGTACCAGCCGGGTGAGTCGATCCCGGCACCGTAACCGCTGTGCCGGGCGAGCCGGCGGTGGGTCCAGGGCACCCAGGTCATCTCGGCCTTGACCTTCGGGAGCCCCTTGAGGAGGGCGCGGTCGGCGGAGAGGGTGGTCCGCGCGGCGAGCGCGGGGACGTGCCAGGCGCCGCAGACGACGGCGACGTGGTCCCCGAACTCCTTGCGCGCGGTGCGCAGCTGGATCCGCATGTACGCCTCGCGTACGGCGTCCCGGGGGTGCCCGCCGTCCCCGTACGCCTCGCGCAGCGCCGTCATGGCCTCCGCGAGCGCGGTGAACGGCGCGAGGGCGTCGGCGGTGGGTGAACCGTCCGGTGAGCGGTGCTCGACGACGTCCTCCCACCAGCGCTCGGGGTCGTCGTATCCGGCGGTCTCGGCGAGCGCCCGGATCGGGTCGACGACGGGCGTGACCTCCTCGGCCTCCGGCGCGGGTGCGGTCTCCTCGGCGGGAGGTCTGCCGCGGGGCTCCTTCAGGGCCAGGGAGTGGGTGGCGGGGAGGTCGATGAAGCGGACCGGGACGTCGTGGGCGAGGGCCCAGCGGATCGCCACCCACTCCGGCGAGAACTCGGCCAGCGGCCAGAAGGCGGCCCGTCCCGGGTCGTCCACGGCATGGGCGAGCAGGGCGACGGGCGGCCGCATCCGCGGGTCGGCGGCGAGCGGCAGCAGCGCGTCGCCCTCGGGCGGGCCCTCGACCAGCAGGGCGGCCGGCCGGGCGGCTTCGAGCGCGGCGAGGACCGCACGGGCCGAACCGGGCCCGTGGTGCCGCACCCCCAGCAGCATCGGCCCGGCGACGGGCACGGCGGGCCCCGGCGCAGCCGTCCCGGTCGCCGCGCGTCCGTTCTCCTCGCGGCCGGTCATACGGAGACCTCGCGGCAGGCGCGGTAGAAGTCCTTCCAGCCGTCCCGCTCGCGGACCACGGTCTCCAGGTACTCCTGCCAGACCACGCGGTCCGCGGCCGGGTCGCGGACGACCGCGCCGAGGATGCCCGCCGCGACATCGGCCGGGCGCAGGACGCCGTCGCCGAAGTGGGCGGCGAGCGCGAGGCCGTTGGTGACGACGGAGATCGCCTCGGCCGTGGAGAGCGTGCCCGAGGGCGACTTGAGCTTGGTGCGCCCGTCGGTGGTGACACCGTCGCGCAGCTCGCGGAAGACGGTGACCACGCGCCGGATCTCCAGGAGCCCTTCCGGTGCGGCGGGCAGGTCCAGCGAGCGGCCTATCTGGTCGACGCGGCGGGAGACGATGTCGACCTCGGCGTCGGGCGTCGCCGGCAGCGGCAGGACGACGGTGTTGAACCGGCGGCGCAGCGCGCTGGAGAGCTCGTTGACGCCCCGGTCGCGGTCGTTGGCCGTGGCGATGACGTTGAAGCCCCGGACGGCCTGGACCTCCTGTCCCAGCTCGGGAACGGGGAGGGTCTTCTCCGACAGGATCGTGATGAGCGAGTCCTGCACATCGGCGGGGATGCGGGTCAGCTCCTCGACCCGGGCGGTCATGCCCTGGGACATGGCCCGCATGAGCGGACTGGGCACCAGCGCGTCGCGGCTGGGGCCGTGGGCGAGCAGCTGGGCGTAGTTCCACCCGTAGCGGACGGCTTCCTCCGGGGTGCCGGCGGTGCCCTGCACGAGCAGGGTCGAGTCGCCGCTGACGGCGGCGGCGAGGTGTTCGGACACCCACGTCTTGGCGGTCCCGGGGACTCCGAGCAGGAGCAGCGCGCGGTCGGTGGCCAGGGTGGTCACGGCCACTTCGATCAACCGGCGCGGGCCCACGTACTTCGGTGTGATCACCGTTCCGTCGGGCAGCGTCCCGCCCTGGAGATAGGTGGCGACGGCCCAGGGCGAGAGGCGCCAACGGGCGGGCCTGGGGCGGTCGTCGGCGGCGGCGAGCGCCTTCAGCTCGTCGGCGAACGCGTCCTCGGCGTGCGGGCGCAGGGCCTCGGCACCGGACGCCTCACCGACGGTCGTGGTGGTTTCGGGCACGGTCATGGATCCCCCTCCAGATCGTCGACTGATCGGTCGACCTGATGTGGTTCCCACCGTGCACCATGGCACTGACAACGGGCCCCCGGACGGGCGCCGCCGGGGCTCTGACCTGCGGTCAGGACCCCGGCGGCACCTGCGCGGCGACCGGCGAAGGCCGCCGCGATCAGCTCGCGGTCAGCCCGTGGTCAGCTCGCCGTCAGCCCACGATCGGCGAGACGGCGACGCAGCCGCCGGCCGTGAGCATGCCCTCGCCCTTCGCCTCCTTGATGACCTTGCCCTGGTACGTGATGGTGCAGGTGACGTCGGTGCCGTCGGCCTCCACCGCCAGCGGCATGACGGCGGGCGGCATGATGCCGCGCAGCGTCACCGTCTTCTTCCACGGCAGGGCGGGCGAGGTGACGGTCTCCAGCTCCGGGTCCATGGCGTCGCCGCCCCCGGCGTGGAAGGCGATCTCGTCGACGCTCTCGCCGGTCACCTCGTACGTGACCTCGTACGTCTCGTCCACGGCCTTGTCGACCGCCTTGCCGACCGCCTCGTCCACCGACTCGGCCGAACAGGCGCCGAGGCCGAACACGAGGCCGGTGACCGCGAGGGCACAGGCGGCCGTGCGGACGCGGCGGTCGACGCGGGTGGTGCGGGTGGTGCGCTTCATCTGGGATCCCCCCTGGATCGGTCCGCGACCGGATCCGTTCCGGGTGCGGAGATCGCAGAGAAACGCAAAGGGAAGGCAAAGTCAAATCGGTTGCCGGGCAGCGAACGCGCAGGTCACGGCGGACTGTCAGTGGCGCCCCCTACCGTCGTCGCCATGCTGCTATCTCACGGGGGAGAACCCTTGCCCGCCACGGAAACGGTGGCGCGCTGGACGGTGGAGCAGGTGCTGTCCCTGGCTCCTGACGACGCATCACGCAAGGCGGGGAACAAGCTGGCCTCGGCCGGACACTGGTCGGGGACGGGCTTCGACGGATCGGGGGCGGTGTGGGGGCTGTGCAAGGGAAGCGGGAGCAAGCCGTACCAGACGGTGGTCGACACCACGGGCCCCGCGTACAAGTGCAGTTGCCCGAGCCGTAAGTTCCCCTGCAAGCACGCGCTGGGGCTGCTGCTGCTCCGGGCCTCCGGTGACGGCCCGGTCCAGCACGGCGAGCCGGCCGACTGGGCCGAGCAGTGGCTCACCACCCGCCGCGGACGGGCGGAGGCCAAGCAGGCCAGGCAGGAGGCCGTCGCGAACGGGGAGCCGGGGCCGGGCCCCGCCGACGGTGCCGCCGCCCGGAAGCGGGCGGAGCGCCGGGCGGAGCGCGTCACGGGAGGGGCGCTGGAGCTGGAGCAGCGCCTGACCGATCTGCTGCGGGGCGGGCTCGCCACCGCCGACCGGGCGGGCTACACCCTGTGGGAGGAGACCGCCGCCCGCATGGTCGACGCCCAGGCCCCCGGACTGGCGGGCCGGGTGCGGGAGTTGGGGGCCATACCCGGCTCCGGGCCGGGCTGGCCGGTGCGGCTGCTGGAGGAGTGCGGGCTGCTCCATCTGCTGGACGCGGCCTGGCTGGGCCGGGAGCGGCTGCCGGAGCCGCTGGCCGCCACGGTGCGTACGCGGGTGGGGCTGCCCACGTCCGCCGAAGGCCCGCCGGTCCGTGACCGGTGGCTGGTCCTCGCGCAGTACGACACCCCGGACGGCCGGCTCACCACCCGGCGGATCTGGCTGTACGGAAGGGAGTCGGGCCGCACGGCCCTGCTGCTCTCCTTCGGCGCGATGGGCCGCGCCCCGGAGCTCGCGCTGCCGGTGGGCGTCACGATCGACGCCGAGGTCACGCCGTACCCGGGCGGCGGGCTCCGGGCCGACCTGGGCCGGCAGTTCGCCCTGCCCGCCACGCCCGCCCCGGTGCCGGGCACACCGCCGCCGGGGGGTTCCACCGCGGCCGCCCTCGCCGCGTACGGGGAGGCGCTGCGGGGCGACCCGTGGCTGGACGCCTGGCCGGTCACCCTGCGGGACGTCATACCCGTGCCGTCCGAGGGCGGCTGGCAACTGGCCGACGCGGAGGGCCGATCCGCGCTGCCTCTCTCCCCGGCGGCGCTGTCCCGCCCTGGGCTGTGGAAGCTCGTCGCACTCTCCGGCGGCGGCCCGGTCACGGTCTTCGGCGAGCTGGGCCACCGCGGCTTCGACCCGTTCGCGGCCTGGGACACGGGGGCGGGGCTCGGGGGCGGGTCCGGGGGTGTCACGGACGGGACCGTACGGCTCATCTGACCCGCCGTTCCACCACCCCGCCACCGACCGCCCCGAGCGCCCTGAGCGCTCCGAACGCTCTGAGCGCTCCGAACGCCCTCAACGTCCCTGAAGGGAACCCGATGCCTCGCACCACCACCGGCCCGACCGCGCCCACGCCTGCCACCACCGCATCCACCGCGACCGCATCCACCACCCCGCCCCACCCCCTCGCGTCCCTTCCCTGGGAGGAGCTGGTCACCTCGGCCCTGCTGGGCACCGACCGCCGCCCGCCGGCGGTGCCCGGGGGCCCGGTGCCCGCCGACGGACCGGCCGCCCTGCTGGACGCCGCCGCCCTGCACACCGTGCGGCGGCGGGCCGGGCTGCGGCCCGCCGTGCCGGGGGCCGGGCCCGCCCCCGCGCCGCACGACCCGCGCCCGCAGCTCCCCGAGGCGGCCCGGCACCGGCTCGCCCAGCTGCTCGCCGACCGGGCCGCGCCGACCGCCTCCGGGCGGCGCGGGTCGGCGCCCGACCTCACCGAGCTCATCCCGCAGTGGCTGGCCACCGCCAACCGGCAGGGGTTCCGGGCCCCGGCCGCCCTCGTGCCGCCGCTGCTGGACGCCGCGCGGGCGCGCACCGACCTGCGCCCGCAGGCGCTCGCCTTCGCCGGGCCGCTCGGGCTGTGGCTGGCCGCGCTGAACCCCGAGTGGAAGTTCGCCCTGCGCGGCTCCGCGTGCGGCTCCCGCCTCCCCGACACCGGCGATCCGGAGGCGGTGCGCCGGGTGTGGGAGGAGGGGCTGTTCGCGGAGCGGGTCGCGCTGCTCGACGCCGTACGGGCGCAGGATCCCGCCGCCGCGCTCGCCCTGCTCACCACCACCTGGTCCACCGAACGGGCCGAGGACCGGCTGATGTTCCTGGACTGCCTGCGGACCGGACTGGGCGCCGGTGACGAGGAGTTCCTGGAGCGGGCGCTCGCCGACCGCAGCCGCAACGTGCGCGCCACGGCGGCCGAGCTGCTCTCCGCCCTGCCCTCGTCGGCCTTCGCCGGGCGGATGGCGGCCCGCGCGACGTCGTGCGTCAATCCCGACCGTACGGGGGCCGGGGCGTCCATCGCCGTGGAGGCGCCGCACGAGTGCGACGCCGGGATGCAGCGCGACGGGGTGGCGGCCGTTCCGCCGACCGGCCGGGGCGAGCGGTCCTGGTGGCTCGGGCAGTTGGTGGAGGCCACACCGCTCGGGGTCTGGCAGGAGCGGTTCGGCGGGCGCCCGGCGGCGGAGATCGTGGCGCTGCCGGTCGCCGACGACTGGGCGGGCGAGCTGCACGCCGCCTGGTGCCGGGCCGCGGTGCGCCAGCGCAACCCGGAGTGGGCGCGGGCCCTGCTCGGTGTGGCGTCGGCGCCCCCGGCCGGCTCCCCCGGGCCCGCGTCGATCGCCGAGCGGTCCAAGCTCCTGGCGGTGCTGTCCCAGGCCGAACGCGCCGACTGGGTGGCCGCGTTCATAGCCGCGCACGGGCTGTCCGAGGCGTTCCAGCTGCTCGGTGTCTGCACGGTGCCGTGGACGGGCCCGCTCGGGCGCGCCGTGGTCGACGCGCTCGACATCGCGCGGGACGGCGGGAGTTATCCGTGGAGCTTCAGCGGGGTGATGGGTCTGGCCGAGCGCTGCCTGGACCCGGCCGAGGCCGACCGCCTGGAGGTCCTCACGGCCACCCCGGACGAGCAGGAAGGAGCGTCGCCGGGGGCGGGCGGCTACTGGTCGGAGGCGTTCCAGCGCCTGGTCTCCACGCTGCGCCTGCGCGCCACGATGGAGGCGGAGCTGACCTGACCCCCCGCCCCCGGCGGCGCGCCCGGCCGCCCGCCCCCGGACGCGTACCCGGCTCGCGGGTCAGGTCTGCGCGGGCTGGCGGACGTTCGCGTTCACCCAGGTGACGATCTCGGTCGTCGTCGCGCCCGGGGTGAAGAGCTCCGCCACACCCAGCTCCTTCAGCGGGGCGATGTCGTCCTCCGGGATGATCCCGCCGCCGAACACCTTGATGTCCTCCGCCTCCCGTTCCTTCAGCAGCTCGATCACCTTGGCGAACAACGTGTTGTGCGCCCCGGAGAGGATCGAGAGGCCGATCGCGTCGGCGTCCTCCTGGATCGCCGTGCCGACGATCTGCTCGGGGGTCTGGTGGAGCCCCGTATAGATGACTTCCATACCGGCGTCCCGCAGCGCCCGCGCGATCACCTTGGCCCCGCGGTCATGGCCGTCGAGTCCCGGCTTGGCCACCACCACACGGATCGGACCGGTCACACCCATCACTGCCTCCACATGGTCTCCCGCGCCTGAAGGGCCGGGGATGTGAACGAACGTTATCCACAGCATCCCGCAAGCCGCCGTTTCGCGGCAGGCGGGGAGGGGGAAATCACACGTGGGACATGTTCGCCAGGCACCGTCCCCCGTGGGACGCGGCCATCCGGCCGCCGCGGGACCGGCGCGGGGCGAGCCGCTACGAGGTCGCCGTACCACCGCGCCGCCAGCCGCACGGCACGGTGGTACGGCCCGTCGCCGCCTCCCCGGTGCGCCAGTGCAGGAGGTCGGCGTGAAGGTTCTCCCTCTCCTCTCCCTGCTGCCCCGCCTCCCCGGCCTGCCGGGCCCCCGGCTCTCCACCGAACTGCTCGGCGCCACCGTCCTGGAGCTGGTCGTCCTCACCGGCCACCTGGTCGCCTACCCCTTCGGCCTCACCCAGGAGCGCCACGCCCCGGACCCGCCGCCCGAAGCACCACCGGGCACGACCGGCACGACCGGCACGACCGGCACGCCACCGGAAGCGCCGTCCGAAACGCCACCAGGGACGCGCCCCCGCCCTCTGCCCGGCGCCCAGGCCGCCGAACGGCCCGTCGTCCTGCTGCACGGGTTCGCCGACAACCGCTCCGTCTTCGTCCTGCTGCGCCGCGCACTGGCCCGGCACGGCCGCCGCCACCTGACGTCCCTCAACCACTCGCCGCTCACCCGCGACCTGCGCACCAGCGCCGAGCTGCTCGGCCGGCACGTGGAGGAGGTCTGCGCCCGCACCGGGCAGCACGAGGTCGACATCGTCGGGCACAGCCTCGGCGGCCTGATCGCCCGCTATTACGTCCAACGGCTGGGCGGCGACCACCGGGTGCGCACCCTCGTCACGCTCGGCACCCCGCACGGCGGCACCGCCGTCGCCCCCGGCGCCGGCATTCACCCCATCGTGCGGCAGATGCGCGGCGGCTCCCAGCTGATCGAGGAGCTGCGCCGCCCCGCTCCCGGCTGCCGGACCCGGTTCGTCAGCTTCTGGAGCGAGCTGGACCAGGTGATGGTGCCGGTCGAGACGGCCTGCGTCGACCATCCGGACCTCGACGCCGTGAACGTACGCGTCACCGGAATCGGGCATCTCGCCCTGCCGGTGCACCCGGCGGTCGCCGCCGCCGTCCGTGAGGCCCTGGAGTCACAGGAGGCCCGGGAGGGGACAGCACCCTCAACCGGAACGACCTCCGCCGCCTGAATTAGAACAGCTCTCGAACATAGGGCCAAGCCTCTGTCTGCCGTCCACCGAAAGGCGGCCGATTGCCCGTTTCCTGAGGGCGCAAAACCCGTCGAAGATTGTCGTCCTCACATACTGCCGGGTACAGTCGCGGCCACTGCTTCCCCCTGGGACTCCCTGACCGGAACCCAGAACAGTCCTGCTGCCGAGGCGAGAGAGAAGTTGGTGAACGACCAGCACCCCCACGCCGGGCCCGTCGGGTACGACACCCGATCGACCGGCGGCTTCGACACCGACCCGCTCTTCGGTTCACTCCCCGATGGTCCCGACACCGCGGATTACGCGGCTTCCGGTTACACCGCCCCCTACGGCGACCACAGCGGCCAGTACGACTCCTCCGCCTGGGACACGGGCGCCCAGCAGACCGTCACGTACGACGCGTACGCCGCCCCGGCCCAGACCGCCGCCGCCCACCAGCAGTGGGACACCGGCGCGACGCCGGCCTGGCAGCAGCAGCCCGGCGACCAGGACGCCACCGGCTCGTGGGCGACGACCGCCGACACGGGCGCGTTCCCCACCGCCGGGTTCACCACGGCCGCGTACGGCACAGCCCCCTACGGGACGGGCGCCTACGAGACGGACGGGTACGACACCGGGGCGTACGCCACCGGCACCTACGGCACGGGCACCGCGTACATGGCCGACTCCTCGTACGGGTCGGACATCTACGGGGGCGGCGCGCACGAGACCGGCGCGCACGACGCGGGTACGTACGACACCGGGGCGTACGGGACGATCGGCGCCGACGCGACCGGCACGTACGACACCACCGCCTACACCACCGGGGTCTACGACACCGGCGCGTACGACACGGGGACGTACGACACCGGCGCCTACGACGCGACCGCCTGGAACTCCGGCGCCACGCCCGGGGACTCCGCGTACGAACCCGAACAGACTTCGCATCAGCTGTACGAACAGCAGGCACCCGACGAGACCGGGCCCGGGACCGCCGAGCAGTCCGGTGCGGA
This sequence comes from Streptomyces sp. NPDC007346, assembly GCF_040703535.1. Classification (NCBI taxonomy): domain Bacteria; kingdom Bacillati; phylum Actinomycetota; class Actinomycetes; order Kitasatosporales; family Streptomycetaceae; genus Streptomyces; species Streptomyces sp. NPDC007346. The sequence continues at coordinate 34,664 of NZ_JBEYKR010000040.1, read as the reverse complement.
CCGGATGGACCGCACGGACCGGACGGCTCACGAGCCGGAGGCCGCGGGCGACACCACCGCCGAGTTCGCCGCCCTCGAACCGGAGGACGCCGCCCCCGCGCAGGACGACGGGGACGCCCCCGAAGCCGCCCCGCTCCCCGCGGACCGCACCGTGCTCCACACCCCCTCCCCGCGCAACCGGGCCCGCCGCCGCAGCCCCGCCAAGCGCTCCGCCCTCCTGACCGTCGCGGTCCCCTCCGCCTGCGTGATGAGCGTCGCGGGCATCGCGGCCGCCTCCGTCAGCGGGATCGGCGAGGAGGAGAAGCAGGAGAAGACCACCTCGCTGGCCGTCGCCGACCCGAGCACGGTCAAGCCGGTCGCCGCGAACAACAAGCTCGACAGCCAGCTGGAGCAGCTCTCCGTCGGGAGCGACGACTTCCGCGAGCGCGCGAGCCGCACCCAGGAGCGCATCGACCTCAAGGAGCGGCAGGCAGCGGAGAAGAAGAAGCGCGAGGAGGAGGCCGCCCGCCGCGAGGCGCTGCGCCCCAAGTTCGTCCTGCCGGTCAACCAGCACGGCCTCAGCGCCTACTACGGCCAGGCGGGGATCAACTGGATGTCCGTGCACACGGGCATCGACTTCCCCGTGTCCTACGGCGCCCCGGTGATGGCCGCGACCGACGGCACCGTACAGACCCGGTGGAACGGCGCCTACGGCAACATGGCGATCGTGACCATGGCCGACGGCACGGAGACCTGGTACTGCCACCTCAGCAGCACCAGGATCCGCTCGGGGCCGGTGAAGGCCGGTGACGTCATCGGATACGCGGGGAACTCGGGCAACTCCACCGGTCCGCACCTGCACTTCGAGGTCCGGCCCGGCGGCGGCGCCTCGGTCGACCCGCTGGCGTGGCTGCGCAGCCACGGCGTCGAGCCGACCTGAGCGAGCGGACCTCCGCCGCACGGACGGACGAGAAGGGGGCGGGACGGCTTCGCGGCCGTCCCGCCCCCTTCTCGCGCTCGTCCGCCTACAGCTTCTCGACCGGTGCGTACCGCAGGAGCAGCTTCTTCGGGCGCTCGTCGCCGAAGTCCACCGTCGCCTTGGCCTGGTCGCCGAACCCCTCGACGGCCGTCACCGTGCCGAGCCCGAACTGGTCGTGCGTGACCCGGTCCCCGGCCACCAGCGTGACCGTCGGCTTCTCCGTACCGCGCCGGGTCGCGAAGCCCGAGGGGCCGGAGCGGGCGCGCGAGGAGGAGAGCGAGGACGCGATGCCCGAGGTGGGCCCGGCCGGGGCGGCCATCGGGCCCTTGCGCTTCCACTCCAGGTGCGCCTCCGGGATCTCCTCCAGGAACCGCGAGGGCGGGTTGTACGAGGGCTGGCCCCAGGCGCTGCGCATGGCGGCCCGGGTCAGATAGAGCCGCTCGCGGGCGCGGGTGATGCCGACGTACGCCAGGCGCCGCTCCTCCTCCAGCTCCTTGGTCTGGCCGAGGGCCCGCATGTGCGGGAAGACGCCGTCCTCCAGGCCGGTGAGGAAGACGACCGGGAACTCCAGCCCCTTCGCCGTGTGCAGGGTCATCAGCGTGATGACGCCGGAGCCGTCCTCGTCCTCGTCGGGGATCTGGTCCGAGTCGGCGACCAGCGCGACCTTCTCCAGGAACTCCGCGAGCGTGCCCGCGCCCTCCTCCTCGGCCCGCTCCTGCTCGAACTCGAGGGCGACGGCCGCCAGTTCCTGGAGGTTCTCCACGCGGGTCTCGTCCTGCGGGTCGGTGGAGGCCTGGAGCTCGGCGAGATAGCCGGTGCGCTCCAGGACGGCTTCCAGCACGACGGCGGGTCCGGCGCCTGACTCGACGATCGTCCGGAGCTCCTCCATCAGCGTGTTGAAACGCTTGACGGCGTTGGAGGAGCGGGCCGCCATGCCGTACGCCTCATCGACGCGGCGCAGGGCCTGCGGGAAGGAGATCTTCTCGCGCATCGACAGGGCGTCGATCATGGCCTCGGCGCGGTCGCCGATGCCGCGCTTGGGCACGTTGAGGATGCGGCGCAGCGGGACGGTGTCCTCGGGGTTGGCCAGGACGCGGAGGTAGGCCAGGACGTCCCGGACCTCCTTGCGCTCGTAGAAGCGCACGCCGCCGACGACCTTGTAGGGCAGGCCGACGCGGATGAAGATCTCTTCGAAGACACGGGACTGGGCGTTGGTCCGGTAGAAGACGGCGACGTCACCGGCCTTCGCGTCACCCGCGTCGGTGAGCCGGTCGATCTCGTCGGCGACGAACTGCGCCTCGTCGTGCTCGGTGTCCGCGACGTATCCGGTGATGCGGGCGCCGCTGCCGGCGTTGGTCCACAGGTTCTTGGGGCGGCGGCTCTCGTTGCGCTCGATGACCGCGTTGGCGGCGGAGAGGATCGTCTGCGTGGAGCGGTAGTTCTGCTCCAGCAGGATCGTCGTCGCGCTCGGGTAGTCCTCCTCGAACTGGAGGATGTTGCGGATGGTCGCGCCCCGGAAGGCGTAGATCGACTGGTCCGCGTCACCGACGACACACAGCTCGGCGGGGGCGTCGGTGGCCTCCGAGGCCGGGCCGACCAGCTCCCGTACCAGCGTGTACTGGGCGTGGTTGGTGTCCTGGTACTCGTCGACCAGGACGTGGCGGAAGCGGCGGCGGTAGTGCTCGGCGACGTCCGGGAAGGCCTGGAGGAGGTGGACCGTCGTCATGATGATGTCGTCGAAGTCCAGGGCGTTGGCCTCGCGCAGGCGGGCCTGGTAGAGCGCGTACGCCTGGGCCAGCGTCTTCTCGAAACCATCCGCAGCCTGCCCGGCGAAGGTCTCCTCGTCGATGAGCTCGTTCTTGAGGTTGGAGACCTTGGCGGTGAAGGACTTCGGCGGGTAGCGCTTGGGGTCCAGGTCGAGATCGCGGCAGACCAGGGCCATCAGCCGCTTGGAGTCGGCGGCGTCGTAGATCGAGAACGACGAGGTGAAGCCGAGCTTCTTCGACTCGCGGCGCAGGATGCGGACGCACGCGCTGTGGAAGGTCATGACCCACATGGCGTTGGCGCGCGGGCCCACCAGCTGCTCGACGCGCTCCTTCATCTCACCGGCGGCCTTGTTGGTGAAGGTGATCGCGAGGATCTGCCCCGGGTGCACCCCGCGCTCGGCCAGCAGGTGGGCGATGCGGTGGGTGAGCACCCGGGTCTTGCCGGAGCCGGCCCCGGCGACGATGAGCAGCGGGGAGCCCGCGTGCACGACGGCGGCGCGCTGCTCGGTGTTGAGCCCGTCGAGCAGCGCCGCGGCGTCGAGGACCGGGCGCGGGTGGCCGTCCCGGTAATACCCGTCCCGGGGCGGCGGGGGCGCGTCGAAGACGCCCTCGAAGAGTCCCTCCGGCACCGCTTCGGGTGCGTGGTCCTCGGGGGGCGGCGGCGGGCCGTCCTCCGCGGGCTGGAGGCCGGTCAGGAAACTGTCGTCAAAGAGGCTGCTCATCGCCATCCGAGTCTAGGCTGCCGCACCGACAACCTTCCGCCGAAGGCCGCGGACGGCCGGGCACACCGGTACGCACGGAGAGCGGACGTCGACGTTCCGTGAAGGAACGCCCGGTCGGAGGGGGTGCGGGGCCCCGGATCCGAGAAGGTCACGAAAATGTATCGGGCATATCGCTCACCCTCCTTCCCAGCGGTGCCGCGGGTTGGCTAGCGTGCTCGGTCAGGTGATCCGTATCTCCCTGAGGCGAACCGCGTCTCACGGTCACCTCTGCCGAATCCGTGCTGCCCACCCAGCGGTCCGGAACCGGGGACCCACACGCAGAACCGGGGTGAATCGGTCCGTACCCTCGTATCCGGACCGTAGGACAGCCTTCCGTTCCGTCCGAACCCGACAGCTAACCCGGTAGGCGGTCCACGGAAGGAGATGCCGGTCTTGGCATCGCATCGCAAGCCGCGCACGAAGGTGCGCACCACCCCCGCCGTCGGGTTCACGACGGCCGCGCTGGCCTCGGTGACGCTGCTCTCCACGCAGAGCGCGACAGCGGCCCCCGCGGAGCCGAAGCCGGCCATCGAGGACGTGCAGAAGAAGGTCGACGAGCTCTACCGGCAGGCGGGCAGCGCGACCCAGCAGTACAACCGCGCCAAGGCCGCCTCCACGGCCCAGCGCACCAAGGTCGACACGCTGCTCTCCGACGTGGCGAAGCGGACCGAGAGGATCAACGAGGCGCGCCGGGAGCTGGGGGCCTTCGCGGCCGCGCAGTACCGCACCGGCGGCATCACCCCCACCGCGACCTTCTTCCTGGCGGACGACCCGCAGGGGTACTTCGACCAGAGCCGGCTGATGAGCCGGGCGACGGAGCGGCAGCAGAAGGCCGTCGACGACTTCCGTACGCAGCAGGCCGCGGCGTCGAAGAAGCGCGCGGAGGCCGTGAAGAGCCTGGAGGCGCTCACCAGGACCCAGGCCACGCTCCGCTCCAGCAAGCAGGACGTGCAGACCAAGCTCACCGAGGCCCGGTCCCTGCTGTCGAGGCTGACCGCCGAGGAGAAGGCGCGGCTGGCGGAGCTGGAGCGCAAGAAGGAGGCCGAGGCCAAGGAGAAGGCGGAGAAGCTGGCCCGCCGCCAGGCCGCCGAGAAGAAGGAGCGCGAGGAGGCCGAGCAGGCCGAACAGAAGGCGCGGGAGGAGGCCGCGAAGGAGTCCGGCTCCGGTTCCGGCAGCGGTACGGGTACGGGGACGAGCCCGGGGGCCGGTACGGGCACGGGCACGGGGACCGGTGCCGACAGCGGCTACGCCACCAAGGCCGAGAAGGTGCTGGCCTTCGCCCGCGCCCAGATCGGCAAGCCGTACGTGTGGGGGGCCTCGGGCCCGGCCTCGTACGACTGCTCGGGGCTGACCCAGGCGGCCTGGCGGGAGGCGGGCGTGACCCTGCCCCGGACCACCTGGGACCAGGTGAAGGTCGGCACCCGGGTCGCCACGTCCGACCTCCAGCCCGGGGACCTCGTCTTCTTCTACGACGACATCAGCCACGTCGGCATCTACAAGGGCGACGGGATGATGATCCACGCCCCGAAGCCGGGGACGAACGTCCGCGAGGAGTCGATCTACTACATGCCGATCTACGGCAGTGTGCGCCCGGCGTAGGACGGACGGCGCACAGCCCCGCGGGGGCTGTGCGCCCGGGGCCGCTCAGCTCCAGAGCGTGGCGATGAAGATGTTGGCGACCGTCAGCCCGCCGACCGCCGCGAACGCGCCCTTCTCCACCTTCTCCTCGTCCCGCTTGACGTAGACCAGGGCGAGGATGACGACGAGGAGCAGCAGCTTCACGCCGATCTTGACGTTGTTCACGGCCTGGTCGTCGGCCTGGTTGAGCCCGACCAGGGCGACGCCGGTGACCAGCATGGTCAGCGCGCCGTGCAGCATGGCCGGGACGAAGCGTGCGGTGCCCGCGCCGATGGCCTTCATCTGCGTCAGGAAGCCGCCCAGCAGGGAGGCGATGCCGATGATGTGCAGGGCGACGAAGACGCCGATGAGTGCGTTCATGGTTCCGGAGCCTAGCCATGGCCGGAGCAGCACCATTCAGTGAGGTAAGCCTTTCCTGGGCCCTTCGCCGGAACGGTGCGCTCTGCGCCCGAACCTGCCGGAATGATCAATTCCGGCTCCACGTCTCCGGTCATCCGGCAACGCCGAACCGTCACATCCGGGCAATAGCTGTCATGGCGACCCTTTTCCCCGTGGCCGGATTAGCGTCCCTGGCGGACCTGTCGGCATCCCCCGGCGGGCAGCCGACAGGAAGGATGCCGCCCTCGTGGCAGCGCACCGGAAATCCGCTCACCGGAAACCCAAGCAGCGCCCGTTCACCGGCCCTGCTGCCCGCACCGCCGCCACCCTGGCGCTCGCCGGGGCCGCCACCGCCACCTCGGCCACCGGGGCCGGCGCCGCACCCGCCGAGCCCGCCCCCACCGCCGCCCAGGTGCGGGCGAAGGTGGACCGGCTCTACCACGACGCCGAGGTCGCCACCGAGAAGTACAACGGGGCGAAGGAGAAGGAGGCGGCCGCCGCGAAGGCGGTCGACACCCTGACCGACGAGGCCGCCCGCCGCACCGAGCGACTCAACACCGCCCGCCACGCGCTCGGTTCGCTGGCCACCGCGCAGTACCGCACCGGCGCCCTCGACCCCGCCGTACAGCTGGCGCTCTCCTCGGACCCCGACAGCTACCTGGAACGCGCCGCCCACCTCGACCGGGCGGGCGACCGGCAGACGAGCCTGCTCAGCTCCGTCCGGCGCCAGCTCTCCGGCATCGCCCGGGTCAAGGCGCGCGCCGACCGGGAGACCGAGGCGCTCGCCGCCCGCCGGGCCGAGCTGCGCGAACACCGCACCGCGATCCACACCAAGCTGGCCGACGCCCGCGCGCTCCTGGCCACCCTCACCGCCGACGAGCGCGCCGCGTACGAACGCTCGGCCGACGCCCGCCACGGCGGCGGCCCCGCCCACGCCGACCGCTCGGCCCCCCGCACCCCGGCCGCCGCCCCCAACTCCCGCGCGGCTCGGGCGGTCTCCTTCGCGCACGGGGCGATCGGCAAGCCGTACGTCTGGGGCGCGACCGGCCCGAACGCCTTCGACTGCTCCGGGCTGACCCAGGCGGCGTGGCAGGCGGCGGGCGTCAGCCTGCCCCGCACCACCTACACCCAGATCAACGCCGGACAGCGGGTCTCCCGCTCCGAACTGGCCCCCGGCGACCTGGTGTTCTTCTACTCCGGGATCAGCCACGTCGGCCTCTACATCGGCGGCGGCCAGATGATCCACGCCCCGCGCCCCGGAGCGCCGGTGCGCATCGCTCCCGTCGATCAGATGCCTTTCGCCGGAGCGACCCGGGTGGCATAGTCCCCGGCGGCGACCACCTCCCGCCGAAGGAGCCCCCCATGTCGATGGCGAACGCCGTCCAGGACTACGCCCGCACGCTCACGCTGCGCTCCCCCGCCCACTACCGGGTGGGCCCGTTCACCGTCCGGTACAACCCGGGATGGGAGCTGAAGTACGCCAACTACGCCATCCCCGACCGGGGAGCGGAGCCCACGGCGGACGACGTGGCGGCCCTGGTCGAGGCGTTCCGTAAGCGGGAGCGGCTGCCGCGCCTGGAGTTCCTGCCCGCCTGGGCCCCGGCCGTCGAACCGGCCCTGCTGGCCGCCGGTTTCACCGTGGAGAACCGGGCCCCGCTGCTGGCCTGCGGCCCCGAGGACCTGCGTACGCCGAAGCCGGTGGACGGTCTTCGCGTCACGGTGCCGAACACCGAAGCGGAGTTCACCGACGCCGCCCGCGTCCAGCACCACGGCTTCGGCGGCGAGGGCGAACCCGAGCCGGCAACGACCGAGTGGCTGCGCGCCTCGGCCACCGGTGACGGGGTCGCCGCACTGGCGGTCCTCGACGGCGCCCCGGCCGGGGCGGGTGGCTGCTCGCTCGCGGTCGACGGCCTCAGCGAACTGGCCGGCCTCGCCGTCGCCGCCCCCTTCCGCCGCCGGGGCGTCGGCGCCGCGCTCTCCGCCTGGCTGACGGAACGGGCCTTCGCCCAGGGCTGCCGGACGGTCTGGCTGGAGCCGGGCGACGCCGACGTGGAGCGGATCTACGCGAGCATCGGCTACCGCCGGATCGGCGAGAAGGTCAACATCTCCCTGGAGCCGGGTTGAGAGCCGGAGGACGCGGAGCCGGGCCGAGGGCCGGGCCGAGGGCGGAGGACGCGGAGCCGGACCGGGCGCCGGACGTCGTGGAGCCGGGGCGCGGCTGAGGAAGCGGCGGCCCGCCCAGGCTCACACCAGCCGTCGCGCCGTCGCCCACCGGGTCAGCTCGTGCCGGTTGGAGAGCTGGAGCTTGCGCAGCACCGCCGACACGTGCGACTCGACCGTCTTCACCGAGATGAACAGCTGCTTCGCGATCTCCTTGTACGCGTAACCCCGCGCGATCAGCCGCAGCACCTCGCGCTCGCGCTGGGTGAGGCGGTCCATGTCCTCGTCGACCGGCGGGGCGTCCGTGGAGGCGAAGGCGTCCAGGACGAAGCCGGCCAGGCGCGGGGAGAAGACCGCGTCGCCCTCCTGGACGCGGAAGACGGAGTCGACCAGGTCGGTGCCGGTGATCGTCTTGGTGACGTAGCCCCGGGCGCCGCCCCGGATCACGCCGATGACGTCCTCGGCGGCGTCCGAGACGGAGAGCGCGAGGAAGCGGACCGGGTCGTCGGCCGCGCCCATCAGCGGGGCGCAGCGGCGCAGCACCTCGACGCCGCCGCCGCCGGGGAGGTGGACGTCGAGGAGGACGACCTCGGGGCGGGTCGCCGTGATGACGGTGACCGCCTGGTCGACGTCGGCGGCCTCGCCGACCACCTCGACGCCGGTCTCCTCGGTGCGGCCGATCTCGGCCTGCACCCCGGTACGGAACATCCGGTGGTCGTCGACGAGCACGACCCGTACCCGTCGCTCCGGGCCCCCGGTGGCTTCGGTGTTCTCGGTCATTCGCTCGCCCTTTCCATCTCCAGCTCGACCTCGGTGCCCCCACCGGGCACCGAACGCAGCCGGGCGCTGCCGCCGTTGCGCTGCATCCGGCCGATGATTGATTCTCGTACGCCCATCCGGTCGGCGGGAACCTCGTCCAGGTCGAACCCCGGACCCCGGTCCTTGACGGAGACGAAGACCGAAGCGCCCTCGACCTCCGCGAAGACCTGCACGGCACCGCCCTCGCCACCGTACTTGGCGGCGTTCACCATCGCCTCGCGCGCGGCCTGCATCTGTGCGCCCAGCTTGTCGTCGAGGGGGCAGTCGCCGACCACGACGACCTCCAGGGGGACGCCGTGCTTGTCCTCCACCTCGGCGGCGGCCCGCTTCACGGCCTCGGCCAGGGTCTCCGGTTCGTCGTCCTCGTCCTTGCCGGTGCCCTCGGGGTTGTAGAGCCAGTTGCGCAGCTCGCGCTCCTGGGCGCGGGCCAGGCGTCTGACCTCGCCGCCGTCGTCCGCGTTGCGCTGGATCAGGGTGAGGGTGTGCAGGACGGAGTCGTGGACATGGGCGGCGACCTCGGCGCGCTCCTGGGCCCGGATACGCATCAGCCGCTCCTCGGAGAGGTCCTGGACCATCCGGACCAGGTAGGGGCCGGCGAGCAGGGCGATGCCGGTGAGGACGGCGATGGCGGCGGTCAGAACGTTGCCCAGCTGGGCGGCCGAGCCCCGCACCACCATGAAGACGGCGAGCCCGAGGCCCACGAGCGCGACCCCGGCGAGCGCGCGGGCCAGTTGGAGCAGCCGGCGGCGGCGGCCGACCTCCATCCAGCGGGCGCGCCGTGCGTTGTCCGCCTGGCGCCAGACGAGGACGGAGCCCGCGCCGATGAGGAGCGTCGGCCAGATGTAGCGGTCGGCCTCGCTGCCCATGTCGACGTTGGCGACGAAGACGAGGGCCCCGACGAGCAGGGCGACCAGCGCGAAGACCTGGCCCGGGTCCGGCTTGCGGAGCCTGCGCCGGCCGTCGGCGGCGGTCTCGAACACCGAGCGCGGGGCGTCCACGCCGCCGACGCCGAGGGGGACGACGATCCAGAACACCGCGTACAGCAGGGCGCCCAGGCCGTCGCTGAGGAAGAGCCCGAGGAAGACGAACCGGACCCAGGCGACCGGCAGCCCGAGGTGTCCGGCGAGCCCGCGCGCGACGCCGCCCAGCATCCGCCCGTCGGCGCTGCGGTACAGCTTGCGCAGCGGCGGCTCCTCCGGGTCGGCGGCGAGAGAGCTGGCGGCTCGGGCGGTGGCGGCTGGCATACCCCGATCGTCACACGCGGCGAGGGCGCGAGGCATCAGGGTAGTCCCCCTGATCGACCCTGATGCTTTCCCCACCCCCGCGCCTGCGGCCACCCGCCCCCCACCTCCGGCCCCGAGAGCCTCCGGGCCCGGAGCCTCCAGGCCCGGGAGCCTCCGGGCCCAGGGAGCCGCCGACCCCCGGGGAGCCTCCGCCCCGGGGAGCCTCCGGCCCCCTGCGGGGGAGCCCGGCGCAAAATCAGGGACCGGCCAGGGTCGCCACGGGTCCCGCCGGGCGGTGCGGGCCGTCACCATGGAGGCATGACCGCTCCTTCGGACGCCGCTCCCGGCACCGCGCCCCCCGACGCACCCAGACCGCCGCTGCGCCGCAGCCCGCGGCAGAAGGTGGTCGCCGGGGTCTGCGGCGGACTCGGCCGGTACTGCGACGTGGACCCGGTGATCTTCCGGATCGTGCTCGGCGTCCTCTCGGCGACCGGCGGGATCGGTCTGATCTTCTACGGCTTCGCCTGGCTCCTGCTGCCCCTGGAGGGCGAGGAGGAGAACGAGGCGCGCCGGCTGCTGTCGGGCCGGGTCGACGGGGCGTCCCTGGTGGCGCTGCTGCTGGCGCTGATCGGCTGCGGGCTCTTCCTGTCGATGCTGGGCAACCGGGGCATGCTCGCGTTCGCCGCGCTGCTGTCGGTGGCCGTCGTCGGCTGCTCGGTGTGGACGCAGTCCCGCCGGGAGGCGGCACCGGAGGACCCGGCGGCCCCGCGGGGCACCCCCGCGGCCGCCCCCGCCCACCCGCACGCCGGCGGCCTCGGTACGGCCCCGCCGGAGGTGAAGGCACCGCCGACGCCGGGCGGTCCCTCGTGGTGGCGGGACCCGATCGTCAAGGACGGTACGACGGGGCCGGTCGGCCCCGGCTATCTGTGGGGCCCCCCGGACACGGACCTGGACGCGGCGCAGGCGAAGGTGCGGGCCGGGCGTCCCAGCCCGGACGCCCCGTTCCGGCCGCCGGCCCCGGCGCCCGCCCCGCCGGGACCGCGCTCGATCGGCGGCCTCGTCCTCCTCACCGCACTGGTGGCCGGCGGTCTGGGCACCGGGCTGAGCTGGGAGCAGCAGCCGCTGGGCACAGCGCTGCAGATCGGCCTGGTCGCCGCGCTCGCGGTCTTCGGGCTCGGCCTGCTGGTCTCCTCGGTGCTGGGGCGGACCGGTTTCGGCACGGTTCTGATGGCGGTCGTCACGGCGGTGCTGCTGGCGGGCGCGGCGGTGCTGCCGAAGGAGATCAGCACCGACTGGGCCCGCCAGGAGTGGCGGCCGGCCGAGGTCTCCGCCGTACAGCAGGGTTACGAGCTGGGCACCGGCGACGCCCGGCTCGACCTGTCCGGGGTGGTGGTGCCCCCCGGCGGGACCGTGCGCACCCGGCTGGAGGTCGGGGCGGGGCGGGCGGCCGTCGTCGTCCCGAAGGACGTGACGGTGAAGGTGCTGGCCGAGGCCGGGCTCGGGGAGATCCGGCTGGAGGAGGGGCAGCGGGTCCAGGTCAGGATCAACAGCGACGAGTCGACCCGGCGCACGCTCCCGCCGCCCCCGGGCGGCAAGCCCGCCGGGACGATCGAGCTGGAAGTGGAGATCGGAATCGGACAGGTGGAGGTCAGCCGTGCTGCGTCATGAGTTCCGGCCCGGCCGGACGATCCAGGGGCTGGCGATGCTGGCCCTGGCCGGAGGGTACGCGGCCGACGCGGCCGGTGCGTGGGAGGTCCCGTGGTCCTTCGTCCTCCCGCTGTTCCTCGGGGGCCTGTCGCTCTCGGCCGTGGCGAGCTGGGTCGCCTACCTGATGCGCCGGCGCCGCGACGCGAGGAAGGCGTCGGCGGAGAACACGGCCGCGCCCGCGAGCACCAGGGGCAGCCACGCCATCAAGTAGGGCAGGTCGTTGCCGTAGTAGTACGGGGTCGCCTGCCAGCTCACCGTCAGCCAGAGGCTCAGCGAGATCAGCGCGCCGCCGAGCGCGGCGAGCCGGGCCCAGAGCCCGACGAGGGTGCCGAGGCCGACGAGGAGTTCGCCGATCGCGAGGGCGTAGCCGAACCCCTCGGGGCTCTTGAGCGCCAGGTCGACGAGGGCGGGGACCGCGGAGGAGTCGCGGACCGCGTGCATCATCTCGCCGATGGACCCGGCTCCGGTGGCGGAGAGGAAGCCGCTGTCCGTCAGTTTGTCGAGCCCCGCGTAGACGAAGGTGATGCCGAGGAAAAGCCGCAGCGGCAGCAGGGCGTACTCACGCGCCCGCTCGCGCAGCCCCTTCGGCTCGCTCAGACCGTACGAACCGCCGCCGTAACCGTTCATCACCACTGCCCCGCTTCCCGAAGACCCGTCACCTGACCATACGTACGCCTGTACGGCGACGCCCACCAGGGCTGCGACACGATCAGCGGTCTACCGGCGGGGGAACGGCCGCGGTCAGTCCGTCACGTCGACGGAGCAGCGGTTGGTCTCCACCCCGGCGGCGGTGACGACCTGGACGTCCACCGTGCCGGGCTCGACCTCGACCGGGACGGGCACGGTGAGCACGGTGTCGGTCGGGTTGGCGAAGCCTCCGGGGACCGGGATGAGCGGTACGTGGACGTGGACCGTGCCGATCCGTACGACGAGCCGGGCCAGCCGGTCGGGGCTGCCGGCGCCGGGCGGTACGAAGCCCGCGCCCCGGATCTCGATGTCGTCGCCGGTCCGGATCGGGGCGTCCAGGTCCCCGGCCTCCCGGGCCCGGACCACGGAGAGCACGACGGGACGGCCGCCCTCCGCGTACTTCCCGGCGAAGTACGTCGCCGCCGAGACGGCCACCAGCAGGGCCAGGCCCCACGGCAGGTCGGGCAGCTGCTCGGGCCGGCGGGCCAGGCGGACCCCGGCGAACAGGACGGCGACGGCGCTGACCAGCACGTACTGCACATCGGTGAACGAGCCGCGCCCGGAGTCGTCGGTGAGCAGATCGGCGGCGCGCGGCCGGTCCGCGCGCAGCTTCTGGAGCCGCTGGCCCAGCACCCGTACGGTCACCACGCGGCGTACGACGACGGCGACCGCGCACACCAGCGCCAGCACGGCCAGCACTCCGGCGGAGCGCACCAGGTCGAGCCCCTCGATCAGCGCGTCGCGGTCCGTGTGGTCGGAGGCGCCCGCCAGCTGGAGGGCGAGGACGAGGACGGCGAAGACGGCGAGCAGCACCCAGGCGGCGGCGACGGTCCGGGAGGTGGAGAGCCGGTTGTCCTCGCCGATCAGCGGGGCGAGGAGGCCGCCCCGGGCGCGGTGGAAGCGGGCGGCGACGGTCAGCAGGACGGCGGTGACGAGCGCGGCGAGCAGACCGGCGGTGCGGGCGGTGGTCCAGCCGGGGCCGATCGCGGTGAGGCTCGCGCCGACGAGCAGGGCGAGCACCGCACCCCAGACGACGAACAGGGTGGCCCGCCACACCTGGTGGAGCCAGACGTCCCCGGCCGCCCTCCCCCGTTCGGCGACGGTGCGGGCGGACTCGGTCAGCTCGTCGGAGACCCACTGCCGGGAGGCGGAGGGCGACTGGGCGACCCCGGCCGGCAGCCCGTTCCCGGCGGCCAGTTCGTCCCGCTTGGCCAGGAACGCGGCGACCGCGCGCCGGTGTCCCTCGCGTGCTCCGTGCGGGCAGTCGCCGCACGTACAGCCCCCGCCGTGCGTGCCGCTCACCCTTGCCTCGTCCAACGCCACGGAGATTTACACCCTTTCCCACCCCGGTACAGCCAACTCATCTGCGATACCAGCGAATTGTGCCGTACAGGGCGGCCGGCTCCCGCATCGGGGCGGGCCGGGGGCGGGTGCCGCCCAAACGTTCGACCCATCCGCCGCTTCTTCGGCGGACACGCCTAGGGGCGGCGCCGGTCGATCCGGGGGCGGCGCCGGTCGATCGCGGTGAGGTCGATGGAGAGAGGGAAGGGGACGTCGAGCTTGAGGGCGTTGTGGTGGATGCCGGTGGGCGTGTACGCCTTCAGTGCCGGGTCCAGCTCATAGACGTACACGACGGGGAGGCCGTCGAGGCCCTGCTCGACGCGCCAGAAGTGGGCGATCTGGGCGGCGGCGTACTTCCGGGGCTTGGTCTCGCGGTCCCGGGCCTCGGAGTCGGGCGAGACGACCTCCACGGCCAGGACGACGTCCTCGGGCGCATACCACGTCTGGTCCGCGCCGGTGTCGGCTTCCGCCCGATACACCAGCATGTCCGGTTCGGGGCGGTTGCTGCGGTCCAGCTTGACCGTCATCTCCCGGTCCACGTCCAGGTCCGCCGGCAGATGTGCGAGCAGACCGCTCTCCAGCAGCCACATCGCGCGCGTGTGGAACTTCCGCTGCGGACTCGTGAGGACGAGACTCCCGTCGATCAGCTCGGTGTGGGGCGGGAGGCCCGGAATCCGGTCGAGGTCGTCCGCCGTCCAGCCGCCCTCCGGCGGGACGGGCCACCGGTACGGCTGCTGGTCGAACCTGGGCTCGGGTGCGGCGCTCATGATTGCTCCCCTACGCCGGAGTCTCGTCTCTTCACTCAGCGTACCCAGCGGATACGACAATGCCGCCGCCCAAACGAATGAGCGACGGCATCGACGTTGACCTGGCGGCGACCCTACGAGCCCCGCGGGCTCACCGGGAGCGGGAAGGTCACTCCCACTCGATGGTCCCCGGCGGCTTGCTCGTCACGTCGAGGACGACGCGGTTGACGTCGGCGACCTCGTTGGTGATGCGGGTGGAGATCTTCGCCAGCGTCTCGTACGGCAGGCGCGACCAGTCCGCCGTCATGGCGTCCTCGGAGGAGACCGGGCGCAGCACGATCGGGTGGCCGTAGGTGCGGCCGTCGCCCTGGACGCCGACCGAGCGGACGTCGGCGAGGAGGACCACCGGGCACTGCCAGATGTCACGGTCCAGGCCGGCCGCCGTCAGCTCCTCGCGGGCGATGGCGTCGGCCTCGCGCAGCAGGTCCAGGCGCTCCTTGGTGACCTCTCCGACGATGCGGATGCCCAGGCCGGGGCCGGGGAACGGCTGGCGCTGGACGATCTCCTCGGGCAGGCCCAGCTCCTGGCCGACCATCCGGACCTCGTCCTTGAACAGCTGGCGCAGCGGCTCGACGAGCTGGAACTCGATGTCGTCGGGGAGGCCGCCCACGTTGTGGTGGGACTTGATGTTGGCGGTGCCGGTGCCGCCGCCGGACTCGACGACGTCCGGGTAGAGCGTGCCCTGGACGAGGAAGGCGACCTCGGGGCCCTCCTCCTGGAGGATCTCCAGCTGGGCCTGCTCGAAGACCCGGATGAACTCGCGGCCGATGATCTTCCGCTTCTGCTCCGGGTCGGAGACCCCGGCCAGGGCGTCGAGGAAGCGCTTCTCCGCGTCGACCACCTTCAGCTTCGCGCCGGTCGCGGCGACGAAGTCCTTCTCGACCTGCTCGGTCTCGCCCTTGCGCATCAGCCCGTGGTCGACGTACACACAGGTCAGCTGGGAGCCGATGGCCTTCTGGACGAGGGCCGCGGCGACCGCGGAGTCCACGCCGCCGGAGAGGCCGCAGATGGCGCGCTTGTCGCCGACCTGCTCGCGGATGAGGGCGACCTGCTCCTCGACCACGTTGGTGGTGGTCCAGTTCGGCTCGATGCCCGCGCCCCGGTAGAGGAAGTGCTCCAGGACCTGCTGGCCGTGGGTCGAGTGCATGACCTCCGGGTGGTACTGGACGCCGTAGAGCTTCTTCTCGTCGTTCTCGAAGGCGGCGACCGGCACGACGTCGGTGGACGCGGTGACGGTGAAGCCCTCCGGCGCCGCCGAGCAGGCGTCGCCGTGCGACATCCACACCGGCTGCTCGGTGGGCGTGCCCTCGAAGAGCGTCGAGCCCGCCTTGCTGACGTGCAGCGGGGTGCGGCCGTACTCACGGGCCCCGTTGTCGTCGACCGTGCCGCCGAGGGTGGTCGCCATCAGCTGGAAGCCGTAGCACATGCCGAAGACGGGGACCCCGGCCTCGAAGAGCGAGCGGTCCAGGGAGGGGGCGCCCTCCGCGTAGACCGACGACGGCCCGCCGGACAGGATGATCGCGCGGGGGTTCTTCGCCAGCATCTCGGCCACCGGCATGGTGGACGGGACGATCTCGCTGTAGACCCGGGCCTCACGGACGCGGCGGGCGATGAGCTGGGCGTACTGCGCGCCGAAGTCGACAACGAGGACCACGTCGGCCGTGGTGTCGGGGGCGGCGGGGGGTGCTGCGGGCACGGGGCGGCCTTCCGGCGGTGGTGAAGGGGGTCGGTCCTCCCGATTCTACCGGCCGTCCACGAACCCGCCGCCGGGCCGGCGGCGGGGCCCGGGGGCCGCCCGGCGCCTCGGGACCGGCGGGGCCGCGTCTCAGGATGCGGGCCCCGCCTTGGTGGCGCCGCCGGGCCGGGGCCATACTGTCCCCATGCGTCAGCACACGACCTTCGTCTTTACCTATGGCATCCGGCCCGCCGGCTGCCATGGTCGTGCTGCTTGAGCTACTGACGAGCAACGTTCCAGGCGCCCCGGGCCATCAGGCCCGGGGCGTTCTGCGTGTCCGGGCCCGTCGCCCCCGGGGCCACCACCCACCGGGAGTCACCACCGTGAGCAGCATCACCACCTCCACCGGCACCACCCCCGCCGAGCGGACCGGCGCCCACACCGACGAGGCCGCCGCCCTGATCGGCGGCGCCCGCGAGCGCATCGATACCCTCGACGACCGGATCATCGGCCTCATCCAGGAACGGATGGCCGTCTCGGCGGTCATCCAGGAGGCCCGGATCACCTCCGGCGGCCGCCGGGTCAACCTCTCCCGCGAGACGGCCGTGCTCAGCCACTACAGGGACGCGCTGGGCCGGCCGGGCACCGCGCTGGCGATGACCCTGCTGGAGCTGTGCCGCGGCCGGGTGTGACCCCCGGGGCCGCTTCAGCAGGACCGTATCTGCGTTCGGTCCCCGTCTCACCCGTACGGCGCGTGACCGGGACCGCGCCGCCTTCGTTGGTCCCGGTGTCCGTGCCAACCAGGGGCGGCATCGGTAGAAAACCACGCGTGGCTCCGCCGGGACGTGTGACGTACCGCAGGTACGTCGTGGGACCACGTCCCGGCGCAAGTGACCGGTCCGCAGGGGACAGCGGCCCGGTCACCCCATGTGCGGCCGTACCCGGGGACGCCCGGGTCGGCCGCATCGGGATCTTCGGGCGGAGGCCCGTTCCCTCCTCCGCCTCACTCTCATGACGTCGGCCAGGTCCTCCGCCTCGCTCTCATGACGTCGGTCAGGCGTGCCGCACGGCCGCCCGTCGCCGTGTCGCCGCGAACAGCAGCAGGCCCGTCGCCAGCACCGCGGCCGCCGTGCCCGAGGCGATCATGGCGACCGATCCCGTGGCGGCGAGGCCGCCCCCGCCGCCGGAGCCCCCGGTCGTACCCGCCGCGCCCGCGCCGGGCGTCGTGGACGCCGAGGGGCCGGGGGTGCCGGACGGGCTCTCCTCCGGGTCCGGGGCCGAGGTCGGCGGGGTGGACGGCTCGCCGGAGCCGCCGTCGGAGCCGCCGTCCGTCGCACCGCCGGCGTCGGAGCCCTCGCCCTCGCCGTTCAGGATCAGGAACGCGGTGTTGTTGGCCGGCTCCGGGTCGAACGGCAGCGTCGGCTGCTGGAGCCAGGGGCTGCGGACGGTGACCTCGCCGGAAGCGCCGACCATGCTCGTGTCGATCCGCAGCTCGAACGTCAGGTCGAGGCCGCCGCCGTCCTTCACGGTCAGGGAGGTGTCGCAGACGTAGCGCGGCGCGGGGCTCTTCTGGTCGGCGCGGTATCCGCCATCGGCGGTCACCGCGTGGCAGCGGTCCGGCTTCGCCGTGACGGTCGCGCCCTGCGGGACGGTGAAGTCGAGGGCGGCGACGGTCTCACCGGAGCGGAGGTAGGCGATCCACGCCGGACCCTCGTTGCGGAAGCCGATGTCGGCCTTGACGGTGGAGCCCTCGGCCCCGGCCACCTGGTCGCCGTACGCCACGAAGTCGGCCGTGTTCTTCGTACGGAAGTCGGCCTCGTGCTGGTTGTCCCACGGGTTGAGGTCCCCGCTCCGGGCGGTCGCGCCCTTCTTCGCCGGGGCCTTCACCGGGACCGCCTTCAGCACGGCTCCGGCGCCCCGCTCGAAGGAGGCGCCCGCGCGCAGGGCCTTGCGCTGGGCGGCGCTGTCCTCGTGGATGCGGTAGATGAAGATGTCGTTGAAGGCGCGGGTGGTGGCCTCGATGGTCAGCGGGGTCGCCAGGGTGTACGTCTCGCCCACCCCGAAGGAGCCCTCGACCGAGCAGAGGGCGGTGGTCCAGCCCGAGCCCGGGAGGTCCGTGCCGTCCTCGGTGTACTCGCAGTTGGCGTAGCGCTGCGCGATGTCGAGGCCGCGGGTGTACACCAGGCCGAGGAGGACGCCGTCGGCGGCGCGGGTGCCCCGGTTGGTGAAGGTGATCGGGGCCTGCTGCTTGTCGCCCGGGTTCGTCTGCTCCTTGAAGGGGAGTTCTTCCATGACGAGGTCGACGCCGCCGACGGTGACCTTGGTGGTGAACGGGGTGAAGGTCGCGCCCTTCGACTCCCCGGTCACGCTGATCGTGCCGGTGTCGCCCTCCTTGCTGCCCTTGGCGGCGGTGAGCAGGATGTCGTCGATGCCCCGCAGGCCGGCCCAGATGCCCCGGTCCGTGCAGACCGCCTTCGCGCCGGTGACCTCGCAGTCCGAGAACTCCCCCTCCGCCGCCGCGTCGGCGACGCCCGCGATGCCGCTGAGGTCGAGGGTGATGGTGAACTCGGTCTCGTAGTCGTCGTCCCCCTCGCTCCCGGTCGGGTTGTTGATGGTGAGCCCGAGCGTGGAGTGCTGCGGCTCGCCGCCCTCCTCGTACGGGTACAGGGCCGTCTCGGCGGGGCCGCCGATGGCGAGCACCGGGATGTCTGCGGCCTGCGCCGGGGCGGCCGCCCCGGCGAGCGAGGCCGCGGCCAGCAGGCCTGCGGCGGCGAGAGAGCCGGCTGCGCGGTGCAGCAGGGTTCTCGGGGAGAAACGTGTCATCGGGGACCTCTGGTACTCGGCAGGAGCTGTGTGACTGCTGTGAGGCAGTACGAGTTCGACCGCGCAGCTCCCCGAACGGTTGCCCTCCCCAGGATCACGGATTGGGAACAGGTGTGTTCCCCACGCCCTCCACGTCCGCCCCGGCCTCCACCGTCCCCTTCGGCGGTACGACGGGGATCCCGAGGAACGGCAGCTTCAGCGCCCCGAACGCCTCCTCGGGCACGGCCGGGGCCAACGGCTCGACGGGGGTGAGCCGTTCGTAGGCCGCACCCTGCTCGGGGCGCGGGTCCGCCTCGCCCTTGTTGGGCCACAGCGACATCGCGCGCTCGGCCTGGGCGGTGATGGTCAGCGAGGGGTTGACGCCCAGGTTGGCGGAGACCGCGGAGCCGTCGACGACGCTGATGCCGGGGTGGCCGTAGAGGCGGTGGTAGGGGTCGATGACGCCCTCCTGAGCGCTCGCGCCGATCGGGCAGCCGCCGAGGAAGTGGGCGGTGAGCGGGGTGCCCATCAGCTCGCCGACGTTGGAGCCGGCGAAGCCGTTGATCTCCTCGGCGAGGAGGGTGGCGCCGCGGGTGGCCTCCGGGATCTGGGTCGGGTTGGGCGCGCCGTGGCCCTGGCGGGCGGTGAGCAGTCCCTTGCCGATGCCGCCCGGTTTGCGGTACGTCGTCAGGGAGTTGTCCAGCGACTGCATGACCAGCCCGATGATGGTGCGCTCGGACCAGCGGCGGTTGGAGAGCGAACGGGCGGCGAGAGTGGGGTGTTTGGCCATGTTGGCGAGCCAGCCGAGCACCCGGCGGCCGCCGTAGGGCACCTGGAGGATCGACATCGCGCCCATGGCGTTGGAGCCCTTGCCGTAACGGACCGGCTCGATGTGGGTGTTGTCGTCCGGGTGGATCGAGGAGGTGATCGCGACGCCCTGCGAGAAGTCGGCCCTGGCGATGCCGTGCTTCTTCCGGTAGCGGCGGTCGCTGGTCTGGGAGCCCACCAGCGCCTCGGAGTTGGTACGGGTCAGCTCCCCGAGCCTGGCCGAGAGCCGGGGCAGCAGGCCGCGGTCCTTCATGGTGTGCAGCAGGGTCTGGGTGCCGTACGTGCCCGCCGCGACGATCACCTTACGGGCGCGCAGCTTGGTGGGCTTGGCCTTGCGGCGGCGGTCGGTGGGGACGGTGAGGACCCGGTAGCCGCCCTCGGGGTGGTCGGTGACCGCGACGACGGAGGTCATCGGGTGGATGACCGCCCCGGCCTTCTCGGCGAGGTGGAGGTAGTTCTCGTTGAGGGTGTTCTTCGCGCCGTGGCGGCACCCCGTCATGCACTCGCCGCACTCGGTGCACGCCCTGCGGGCGGGTCCGGCGCCGCCGAAGTACGGGTCGGGGACGGTCTCTCCGGGCTTGGCCGTGGCCGTCCCGTCGGCGTCCTTGCCGTCGCCGAAGAAGACGCCGACCGGGGCCAGGTGGAAGGTGTCGCCGACGCCCATCGCCTCGGCGGCGGCCTTGAGGTGGATGTCGGAGGGGGTCATGGTCGGGTTGAGGCGGACCCCGAGCATCCGGCGGGCCTGGTCGTAGTACGGCTTCAGCTCGTCCTGCCAGTCGGTGATCGAGGCCCACTGGCGGTCCTCGAAGAACGGCGCGGGCGGCACGTACAGCGTGTTGGCGTAGTTGAGCGAGCCACCTCCGACGCCCGCCCCGGCGAGCACCATGACGTTGCCGAGGAGGTGGACGCGCTGGATGCCGAAGAGGCCCAGCGCCGGGGCCCAGAGGTAGTTCCTCAGGTCCCAGGAGGTCTTGGGGAGCGTGCCGGGGGTGAAGCGGCGGCCCGCCTCCAGGACCCCGACGCGGTACCCCTTCTCCGTCAGCCGCAGGGCGGACACCGCCCCGCCGAAGCCCGAGCCGACGACCAGGACGTCGTAGTCGTACGCGGCGTCGTCCTCGGCCGGCACGGGGCTCACGGGCTGTTTCCGGGCAGGGCTGTCCTGGGTCATGGCGCTCCTCGGTACGAAAAGGGCAGGGTCGTGCGGTGGAGTCGGCGGTCAGCGCAGCCGGAACGCCTTCATCGCCTTGAGGCCGCGGGTCATCAACGCGGCGTACTTCTCGTCGTCCATCCCGAAGACGGGCGCGAGCGGGATCACCCGCTGCTGGGCGACGGTCTGGGCCTCGGTGTACTTGAGGATGCCCTCGGAGCCGTGCCGCCGCCCGAGACCGGATTCCTTCATGCCGCCCATCGGGGACTGGACGCTGCCGTAGGCGGGGGCGTACCCCTCGTTGATGTTGACGGTGCCGGTGCGCAGCCGGGCGGCGATCCGGTGGCCGCGCCGGGAGTCGGTGGTCCAGACGCTGGAGTTGAGGCCGTACGGGGTGGCGTTGGCCAGCGCGATCACCTCGTCCTCGTCGCTGAAGCGGTAGAGGGAGACGACCGGGCCGAAGGTCTCCTCGGTGCAGACGGCCATCGGCGCCTCGACGCCGTCGAGGATGGTCGGCTCGTAGAAGAGCGGGCCGATGTCGGGGCGCGCGACCCCGCCCGCGACGAGCGTGGCGCCCTTCTCGACGGCCTCGGCGACATGGCGGCGCACCGTCTCCAGCTGGCGTTCGCCGACGAGGGAGCCCATGTCGGCGCCGTACGCGAGGGAGCTGCCGAGCCGCATGGCCTTCGTCCGGGTGGCGAACCGCTCCACGAACTCGTCGGCGACGGACTCGTGGACATACAGCCGCTCGATGGCGATGCAGAGCTGTCCGGCGGAGGAGAAGCAGGCCCGGATGGCGCCTGCGGCGGCCTTCTCCACGTCGGCGTCCTCCAGGACGAGCATGGCGTTCTTGCCGCCCAGCTCCAGCGTCACGCCGACCAGCCGGGAGGCGGCGCCGATGGCGACCTCGCGGCCGGTGCGGGTGGAGCCGGTGAAGGAGACGTAGTCGGCGCGGCTGACGACCTCGGGGCCGACCACGGGCCCCTCGCCGAGGACGACCTGGAAGACCTCGGCGGGCAGCCCGGCCTCGATGAGCAGGTCACGGGCCCACAGCGCGGTCAGCGCGGTCTCCGTGTCGGGCTTCATCACGACGGCGTTGCCGGAGACGAAGGCGGGTAGCGCGTCGCCCACCGACAGCTCGAAGGGGTAGTTCCACGGGGCGATCTGGCCGACGACCCCGCGCGGCTGGCGCAGCTCGGTGACCTTGGTGAGGGTCGGGACGACACCGGTGTGGCGGCGGGGCTTGAGGTACGCGGCCGCCTTGCGCCCGTAGTGGCGGGCGGCGACGGCGACGGCCTGCACCTCCTCGTGGGCGTGCAGGCGGGCCTTGCCGGTCTCCAGCTGGATGAGGTCGAGCACCTCGGACTGGCGGCTGAGCACCAGGTCGTGGAAGCGCAGGAGGACGGCGGCCCGCTGCCGCAGGGGGGTGGCGGCCCAGGCGGGCTGGGCCGCGCGGGCCCGGTCGAAGGCGGTGGCCACGTCCTCGGGGGTGGACTCGGGCAGGTCGGCCAGCTTCTCGCCGGTGAACGGCGAGTGGTTGGCCGTACGGCCCGATCCGACGACGCCGCGGATCAGCTGGGCGATCACCTCGGGGGTGACCACGTCGGCGGCCGTGCGCACGCCGGCGGGGGCGACCGCGACGGGGTTCGTACCGAGAGGGGCGTCAGGGGCCTGCGAGTCCGTCATGAGGCCGAGAGTATGTCCAGCCGCACCCTTTGGGTACCCGTCGGTAACAGTTTTTCACACGACCCGCCAACCGCCCTGGGCCGCCGACGCGACCGAGCCAGTGATCGCTGGCGACATAACCGCTGATCAGTGGCTATGCGGCGGCCCGGGGCGCTGTCCTGCGCCGGCCGCGCTCAGGAATCGTGAATTCTTCGGTCCCTCGGCAGCGCGTCGGGGCGTCGGCCGGGGAGGCGTACGGAGTCCGGTCCCGCGCGCCCTGTATCCCCTCGGTTCCGTGTGCTCGGACCCGTGTGCCCGGAGCACCCTCGGTTCCGCGTGCCCGGGGCCCGCCTCGGTCCCGAGTACCTGAGCTTCCTCGGTTCCGCGTGCCCGGCGCCTGCCCGGCCTCGCGTACTCGGAGGCCGCCCGGCCCTGCGCGCCCGGTGCCCGGCTCAGCCCTGCGTGCCCGGTGCCCGCCAGCTGCGCAGCATGATGTCGAACTGCTCGCGGCTGGTCTCCCAGCCGTCCTGCGGGGCTGTCAGGTACAGCGCGTACTCGGGACCGCCGGGCCCGCCGTAGTACATCTGGTCGATCCCGTGCCGGGGGCCCGGGTGGTCCTTGGTCTCGTTCCAGGTGAACTCCCAGAGCGCGCCCGGCCGGTCGCGGAAGGTGTTCTTCTCCAGTGCGACCCGCCGGTAGCCGGGCAGCCGTTCCGCCAGCTGCTCCTCCATGCTCCGCATGTGCAGATACGGGTGGTCGAAGTCCGGGTCCGGGTCGACGCTGATCCGGATGCGGTGGGCCCCGCCGTCCGGGGTGTAGTCGATCTGCCCGCCGTTCACCTGGCGCGTCCAGTCCCTGGGGACGACCAGACTGAAGCCCGCCGGGTCCTCGACCCGGTGCCAGCCGTCGGGTATCTCCGACGCCCCCTGCGCGGGCGCGGTGTCGGTGGGCTCCAGGGTGGCCCCCGGGCCGGTCTCCGGGGCCGTCTCCGGGGCGGAGGGGGTGCCGGACGTGGCGGGGGCGGTCGGGCGGCCGGTGGCCGAGGCGCCCTCCCCGTACTTCATGGCGAGCAGCCCGGCCGCGCCCCCGAGGACCGCCGCCGCGACGACCACGACGAGCACCGTGCGCCACCGGGAGCCGCCGCGCCGGGTGACGGGGGCCGAGGTGGGGCCGGCGACGGGGGCGGTGGGCGGCGCCGTGGAGGGGTCCGGTCCGGGGAGCCGGGCCGTGGTGCCGTCCGAGCCCCCGTACCCGAACCGGGCCGTCTCCGGCACCCGTTCGGTCGGCACGTACGCCTGGACCGAGCGCGGCCGGCGGCCCTCCATCGCGTCCAGCAGCATCTGCTCGGTCTCGGCGGCCGTGGGCCGGCCGGCCGGGTCCTTGCACAGCAGCGCGGTGATGACGGGGCCGAGGGGACCGGCGTTGACGGGCGCGGGCGGTTGCTCGGTGACGACGGCCTGCATGGTGGAGATCGGGGACGTACGGCGGAAGGGCGAGCGCCCCTCCACCGCCGTGTACAGGGTCGCGCCCAGCGACCAGAGGTCGGAGGCGGGGCCGGGGTCGCCGCCGCGTACCCGTTCGGGCGCCAGATAGTCGATGGAGCCCACCAGTTCACCGGTTCTGGTGATGGTGGAGTCGCCCTCGATGGCGGCGATCCCGAAGTCGGTGAGGAGCACCTGCCCGTCCCGGGCCAGCAGGACGTTGCCGGGTTTGACGTCGCGGTGCAGCACCCCGGCCCCGTGGGCGGCGCGCAGGGCGCTCAGTACGTGGAGGCCGATGCGGGCCGCCTCGCGCGGGGCGATCTCGCCGCTCTCCTTGGCCCGGTCGGCGAGCGAGGGCCCGTCGACGTACTGCATGACGATCCAGGGGCGCTTGTCGTGCTCGATCACATCATGGACGGTGACGACGCCGGGGTGCGTGATGCGGGCCGCGGCGCGCGCCTCCTTCTGGGTGCGGGCGTGCAGCACGAGCCGGTCGGCCTCGGCGACGTACAGCCCGGCGGTCAACTCCTTGACGGCGACCGTGCGGTGCAGCACCTCGTCGTGGGCGCGCCAGACCTTGCCCATACCTCCGCGGCCGAGCTCCTCACCCAGCCGGTAGCGCCCCGCCAGCACCGGTCCCGCGTCCGCGCCCTGTGATCGATCCACGTGATGTCCCCGCCCCGTTCCTCGACTTGCCAGATTACGGAGCGCGGTCGGCGGGACGGAACGGGGGATCGCCCACGAGACCGCACCGTGATGGTTGTCGGCATCGCACAACGCCCGTGGCCACCGGCCCGCGGTGACGTGCGATCAGGCGCTGACCCGGTAGGAGGCGATGGCCTGCTGGTATATCTCGGTGACCTTGTCGCGGTCGTTCTCCGGGCCGATGACCTGGACGACGTGGTAGCGGCCGTCGACGATCATGGCGAGGTTGCGCGCGTACATCTCGCGCCCGCCGCCGTCCAGCCAGGTGAACTGCCCCTCGGCCATGGCCTGCCGCCCCACGTCGACCCGGCGCACCCCCGTCGAGGTGGACCAGCTGGAGTCACGGAACGGCTGGAGCTCGGGCTCCTTGTCGCGCTGGTAGTCCAGCGGGTCACTGCCGCCCGCCTTGACGGTGTCCCGGCCGGGCACCACCAGGAGCGTGAACCCGTCGCTGCCGTAACGGATCTGACGGTCGGCGTTGGCGGGGCTGCGCTGCCAGTCCTTCGGCACGCCGACCTCGAAGCCCTCCACGTCCTTGCGGAGCACGTAGCCGGGGGCGAGCGCGACGGCGGAGCCGCTGGTCTGCGGCTGCTGGGAGCCGGTGCCGGCGCTCGCCCCGTCGGAGGGGTCGGGCGGGGCGGAGGGGCTCCCGCCGGGCGGGGCGGGGGCGGCGGAGCCCGTGGGCCGGCCCGTCGCCCCGGTCTCCGTGCCCACCTCCTGCTTCGGCATGAACATGAACGCGTACGCGATGGCCGCGGCCATCAGCAGCAGCACCAGGATCAGCAGCAGCCGGCCGAGGCGGCGCGGCGAGCGCCCCTCGCGCGGCCGGGCGGGCTCGCGCAGCGCCCTGGGCCCCTTGGGCTCACGCGGTGCGCGCGAGGGGCGGGGCTCCCAGGCGTCGGCCAGGTGGCCGGAGGGCTCGGGGGGCAGCAGCGACTCGTGGCGCGGCGAGGGCTGGGGCAGGTCCTGGTGCTCGGCGCGCTGCTGCTTCTCCAACTGCTGGCGCTGCCGCCTGCCCTGGCGGTGGCGGCCGTGCGCGGAGCCTCCGCCGAACCGGCCCCAGCGCCTGCGGACCAGCTCGCCCCGGCGGCGTACGACGGGGAGCCGGGCGGCGTCGGGCGCGGGCAGCGGGACGACGTCGGCGCCCGCCTCCGGCTCGGGGGCGGACCGCACGAGCGAGCGCAGCCAGCCGCGCAGCTCCTCGAAGTCCGGCCGCTCGGTGGGGTCCTGGCGCAGCAGCGACTCGACGACGGGCCGCAGCGCGCCGCACTCCTCGGCGAAGGCGGGCGGCTCGGCGCAGACCATCTGGACGAGCTCGGCCGCATTCTCCTCGGGGTAGGGGGCGTGGCCCTGGACCGCGCGGTAGAGCAGCGCGCCGAGCGCCCACAGGTCGGTGGAGGGGCCGATGGGCGGTGCGAGCTGCCAGTTGTCGTGGACGGGGCCGGCCTGTTCCGGTGCCCAGCGCTCGGTGACGGGGCCGACGACCGCGATCCGCGCCTGCCGGGCGCGCTCGGCGGCGAGCGGGGTCGTGGGGCCCCGGTAGACGGCGTCCTCACGGCTGCCCGCGACGGCCTTTGCCCAGGTGCTGGAGGGGGCCCGCTCGGCCGGGAGGCGGGTGGCGGGGGCGAGCGGCGCCCGGCCGGGGCGGCGGGAGTCGGCGCGCAGCGCGTCCTCGCCGGAGCCGCCCGCGGGGACGGGCCGCCCGGCGCCGGGCCCGTCGTCCCAGGTGCCCGCGAGGTGGACGCGGCGGCCGGGCGGGCGGGGGCCCTCCTCGTCGTCCTCGTCGTCCTCGTCGTCGTAGGGGTCCTCGGACGGGCCGCCCCAGGGACCGCCGGTGAGGCGGGGGCCGGGGAGGCCGGCGGAGGCGTCGGGGCCGGAGGCGTGGGGGCCGGAGGCGGTGAGACCAGACACGGCGGTTCCGGAGGCGTGGGCTCCGGGGGCGGCGGGACCGGAGGCATGGGTTCCGGAGGCGGCGGTTCCGGAGGCGTGGGCTCCGGGCTCGGGAGCGTCGAGTTCGGCGGGGCCCGGCTCGGAGGCCGTGGGCTCGGGGCGCCGCGGGGGGAGGATGCCGACCGCGTCCTCCCGCGCGTCCCCGGCCGACGCGCCCGGGTCCCCCTTCGAGAGGTTCGCGGGGGCGTTCCCGGCCGCCTGCTGCCGGTCCTCGGTGACCCGGGCGGCGGCGCGGGCCCCGGCGCGGTAGGCGGCGATGGCCCCGGCGCGGGCGGCCCGCAGCTGGGCGGCGCTCCCGGCTCCCGGCTCGGCGGGGGGCCTGGGGGCCGGGGCATAGGGCACGGCGGGTGTGGCGGGACGCGGGACCAGCTCCTGGCCGCCGGTCGCGCCGTACGCCCCCGGAGCCCCGTGAGCCCCGGAAGCCCCAGGAGCCCCTTGAGCCCCTTGAGCCCCCTGAGCCCCCTGAGCCCCTTGAGCCCCGGGCTCGTGCCCCTCGCCCCCGCCCGGGGGGCGTGCGTCGTCCTGCGGCGGCTGCGCCCGTACGTACGGCGGTACGAGCGGGAGTTCCCGGCTGTCGTGGCTCTCGGCCGACGGGAGGGGGTAAGGGTAGGGGCCGCGGCCGTCGGACGCGGCCGGCAGCTCACCCGGCTCGACGGCGTCGACCGCCTCGACCACCGGTATCCCGAGCGTGTCGTCGGCCTCACGGACGCCGGGCGCCTCATAGGCCCCCGACACCTCGTAGGACCCGGACGCCTCGTAGGACCCCGGCACCTCGTAGGACCCCGGCACCTCGTAGGCCCCGGGCGCCTCGTAGGCCCCGTCTCCCCCGTAGGTCTCCGCGGGCGCCGCCGGCTCGTCGTCGGGCAGCGGCTCGGGGGCGTAACCGCAGAGCGCCTCCTCGGCGGCGCCCGCCGCCAGGCCGGTCAGCATCACGCGGCCGTCGTCGCAGACCAGGACCGTGCGGACGGTGATGTTGCGGTGGGTCCAGCCGTGCGCGTGGAGCACGCGCAGGGCGGTGAGCACGTCGGAGCCGATCTCGGCGGCCCGGTAAGGGTTCAGGGGGCGTTCGGCGAGGAGGGCGGCGAGCGGGCGGGCCGCGACCAGCTCGCTGACTATCCAGAGCGAACCGGCCTCGGCGAACACGTCGAAGACCTGGTCGAGCCGGGGGTGGTCGGGCACCTGGGCGGCGGCCTGCGCCGCCTCTATCGCGCGCCGGACCGCGGGGTCGGTGCTGCGGCGCACCGCCCGCCCGGTGGTGCGCCCGCCCGCCGGGGCCCGGCCGTCGGCGTCGAGCACCTCGGCATCCACGATCTCCGGCAACGGCACCTGGCGGACCAGGACTTCCTGACCGCTGTACGTGTCGAACGCCCGGGTCTCGACCAGTTCGTACCCGTCGGACGGGGGCAGCGGAAGGCGGTAGCGGTCGGCAAGCACCCGACCCGCGTAGTCGTCCACGACGCCTCCCCAGAGCGCGCTCTTCCCCCGGCCATCGAACCGTACGAATCAGTCAGTTGTGGTCATTCGGCGGGCAATTGACCCACCGTTCCGGCTGCGTACGGTCTCCGTCGTCTTACGATACGTGGCAACGCGGGCCGAGGGGCCGGGTCGCGCCAACCCGGCCCACCCAATACGTATCCGGTGGCCGTCGGCGGGCTACTTCGTGGGGGTGAAGGTGGCGAACGCCGTCTCGCGCAGCGTGCGGCACTCGTCCCCGTCCCACTCGTCCACCTTGCAGCTGATCATGATCGAGTAGCCGCGGTCGGCGTCGACCTTGAAGCCCCGGTTGAGCACCCGGACCCGGACGCCGTTGTGGCTGCGCTCGAACGTCCAGTCGGCGACGGTCGGATAGCCGTTGTACTCGACCTTCTCGATGCCGACGTGCTTGTAGTTGTCGCTGAGGATCCTGGCGCTGGCCACGGCCCCGCGCCAGGCGGCGGCCGCGTCGTTCCTGGGCGAGTCGTTGAAGTCGACCTGGACCCGGGGGAAGCTGCCGCGCTCGGCGTTGTAGATGCCGCCGGAGTTGGTGCCCGCTATGGCCGTGCGTCTGAAGTCGCCCGGCATCGCCATGGTGAAGTGGAAGCGGTCGTCGGTGACCGTCTCGTACCCGGCGGGCAGGGTGTCGCCCGGCTCGTCGGTCTCCGGGTCGTCGGCGGGGTCGTCCGCGCCGGGGTCGTCCGCCTTCGGGTCGTCTCCGGCCGGGTCGCCGGACGGGTCGCCGGGCGCCTTGCCGTCCTCGGTGCCCTGCCCCTCCTTCTGGCCGCCGCCCTCGCTGTCGCCCTCGCCCTCGCCCTCGGAACCGCCCGCGGCGGCTCCGGCGGAGGCTGCGCTGTCGCCCTTGCCGTCACCGGCGTTGGCCTTGTCGCCACCGTCGCCGAGGGTGAGCGCGAGGACCGTGCCGAGGATCGCCAGCACCACGACGCCCGCGATGATCGCGAGCGTGCGGCGCGGCACGACGTCGGTGATCGAGGCGCGGGTGGTGGCCGGTGGCGTCGGGGGGCGCTGCGGAGGTACGGCCGGGGCCGAGGCGGCCCCGGAACCCGTCGGCTTCGCGGCGGACTTCGGGCCGGTGGCCACGGCGGTGGCGGCCGCGGGGCCGGACGGCGAGGCCGTCGCGGCCTTCCCACCGGGAGCGCCCGGCGCGCCGGGGGGTGCGGGGGGCTTGGGCGGGGCGGCGGTCGGGGAGCCGGTGGCCGCGGCGGCCGGGGAGGCGGAGGCTGCCGCCGCCACACCCGCCGCACCCGCGGCGACACCGGATGCCGCCTTCGCGCCGCGCACGGAACGCAGCGCTCCGCGCAGCCGGTCGCGCGTGCCCTCGCCGGGCTCGCCCGACGCACCGGCCGGCTTCGGCGACTTGGCCGCCTTCGCGGCCCTGCCCGCGCCTGCTCCGGCCTCGGGGACCGCCGGCAGGGCCATCACCTGGGTGGAGTCGGCGGGCGGGGCGGCGGGCTCGTCGGGAGCGTTGATCACCCTGTTGAGCAGCGCCCGCGCGCCGGCGTCGTCGAGCCGCTGGTCGGGGTCGCGGGCGAGGAGCCCGTAGATGACCTCGGTCAGCGGGCCCGCGTTCTTCGGCGGGTCGAGCGGCTCGGTCATCACGGCCGTCAGGGTGGCGATGGCCGAGCCCTTGTCGTACGGCGGGCAGCCCTCGACGCTCGCGTACAGCAGTCCGCCGAGCGACCACAGGTCGGCGGGCGGTCCGGGCTTGTGGCCGCGGGCCCGCTCCGGCGAGATGTACGAGGGGGCGCCGACGAGCATGCCGGTGGAGGTGACCGAGGGGTCGCCCTCCACCTGGGCGATGCCGAAGTCGGTGAGGACGACGCGGCCGTCCTCGGAGATCAGCACGTTGGACGGCTTCACGTCCCGGTGCAGGATGCCCTCGCGGTGCGCCGAGCGCAGCACGTCGAGGATGGCGAGCCCGACCTCGGCGGCCCGCCGGGGCGTCAGCGTGCCGTCCTCGCGGATCGCTTCGGCGAGCGACTTGCCCTCGATCAGTTCCATCACGATCCACGGCCGGTCGTCCTCGTCGACCACGTCGTAGACGGTCACCGCTCCGTTGTTGCGGATCCGCGCGATCGCCTTGGCCTCGCGCAGGGTGCGCGTGATCAGCCGGCGCTTCTCGTCCTCGTCGATGGCGGAGGGGAACCGCAGTTCCTTCACCGCCACCGTGCGGCCGAGCGTCTCGTCGGCGGCGCGCCAGACCGTGCCCATGCCGCCCCGGCCGAGCACTCCCCCGAGCCGGTAGCGCCCCGCGAGGAGACGACCGTTCTTGTCCCCTTGGGGCTCCCGTGCCTGCTCCGCCTCCGACATGCGTCCCCTCTGCGATCAACCCGCCCTGGCAGAGCGTTCATTGTCCCTCACCCCGGGACCGGTCCTGGTGCCGGGTCCGGGGTCCGCCGCGCTGGGGGCCGAAGAGGGAAGCCCCCACAGCCTGCTACCTACCGGGCCTCCCCGTCCAGGGCCGTCCGGGCGGCCGCCCCCGCCCCAGCGGGCCTTGCCCGCTCAACTGGCCCACAGGTGAAGGGCGGTGGCCGCCCAGGTGAACCGCCCGGCCGACAGGGGTGAACCGCGCCCTAGATCGGTACGATGTCCGGCGCCCCGAGCCGGGCCGCGTCCGCCGTGAGGTCGTCGGGCTGCCGCTGCGACTCGCGCTCGGCCTCCACCCGCTTCTCGTAGTGCTCGACCTCCCGCTCGATCCGCCCCTCGTCCCAGCCCAGGACCGGGGCCATCAGCTCCGCGCAGAGGCGGGCGCTGCGGGTGCCCCGGTCGAAGGTCTCGATGGAGATCCGGGTGCGCCGGGTCAGAACGTCGTCCAGGTGCCGGGCGCCCTCGTGGGAGGCGGCGTAGACGATCTCGGCGCGGAGGTAGTCGTCGGCGGCGGGCAGGGGGTCGCCCAGGGTGGGGTCGGCCAGGATCAGCTCCAGGATCTCCTCGGTCATCGAGCCGTACCGGTTGAGCAGGTGCTCCACCCGGACGACGTGGAGTCCGGTGCGGGCGGCGATCCTGGCCCGCGCGTTCCACAGGGCCCTGTACCCCTCGGCGCCCAGCAGCGGGGTGTCCTCGGTGACGCAGGCGGCGACCCGCTGGTCGAGCCCGTGCACCGCCTCGTCCACCGCGTCCTTGGCCATGACCCGGTACGTCGTGTACTTGCCGCCCGCCACGACGACGAGCCCGGGGGCGGGGTGGGCGACGGTGTGCTCGCGCGACAGCTTGCTGGTGGCGTCCGACTCACCGGCCAGCAGCGGGCGCAGCCCGGCGTAGACACCTTGGACGTCGTCCCTGCTCAGCGGGGTGTGCAGGACGGAGTTGACGTGTTCGAGGAGGTAGTCGATATCGGCGCTGGAGGCGGCCGGGTGGGCCTTGTCCAGGTCCCAGTCGGTGTCCGTGGTGCCGATGATCCAGTGCCTGCCCCAGGGGATCACGAAGAGCACGGACTTCTCGGTGCGCAGGATGAGGCCGGTGGAGGAGTGGATGCGGTCCTTGGGGACGACCAGGTGGATGCCCTTGGAGGCCCGGACGTGGAACTGTCCGCGCTCCCCGATGAGCCCCTGGGTGTCGTCCGTCCACACCCCGGTCGCGTTGACCACCTGCTTGGCCCGGACCTCGTACTCCCGGCCGCTCTCCACGTCCCGGACCAGCGCGCCGACGACCCGCTCGCCCTCGCGGAGGAAGCCGGTCACCCGGGCCTGGTTGGCCACCTGGGAGCCGTAGGAGGCGGCGGTGCGCACCAGCTCGGTGACGAAGCGGGCGTCGTCCATCTGGGCGTCGTAGTACTGCAACGCGCCGACCAGGGCGTCCTTCTTCAGTGCGGGGGCGACCCGCAGGGCGTGGCGGCGGGAGAGGTGGCGGTGCACGGGCAGGCCGCGGCCGTGGCCGGAGGAGACCGACATGGCGTCGTAGAGCGCGACGCCGGAGCCCGCGTAGAGCCGCTCCCACCCCTTGTGCCGCAACGGGTAGAGGAAGGGCACCGGCTTCACCAGGTGCGGGGCGAGCCGCTCCAGCAGGAGCCCGCGCTCCTTCAGCGCCTCGCGCACCAGGGCGAAGTCGAGCATCTCCAGATAGCGCAACCCCCCGTGGATCAGCTTGCTCGACCTGCTCGATGTGCCCGACGCCCAGTCGCGCGCCTCGACCAGGCCGGTCGACAGTCCTCTGGTGGCGGCGTCCAGCACCGTCCCGGCGCCGACGACGCCCGCCCCCACGACCAGCACGTCCAGTTCGCGCTCGGCCATGGCGGCGAGCGCCGCCGTGCGCTCGGCGGGTCCCAGTGTCGCTGTCCTCATGCTGCCTCCCGGTGGATCGGGGTGGTCGGACACGGGAGTGCCACCCGGCCGAGGGGCCGGCCGCCCGTGTCCACTCCTCGATTCTGTCCGCGCTCCCCGACTTCAGCCACCGCCTGTGGACAACACCCGGACGACAGGCGTCACACAATGCCACATATCGGTCATATTTACGCCTAGTCTGACATTGCGCTGTCCACAGCAGTTGCGAAATTCGTTCTCCGGTCTTAGGGAAGGCGGCCCTCGACATGCCCGCAGACCTCGCCGTCATCGGACTCGGCCACCTCGGCCTGCCCCTGGTCCAGGCCGCCGTGGCCGCCGGGATCGACACCGTCGGCTACGACACCGACCCACGCCCCTGCGCGGAGCTGCGCGCGGGCCGCACCCCCGTCGAGGGCTCCCTCACCGCGTCCGACATCCGCCGCATGCTCTCCGGCGGCTTCCGCCCCACCACCAGCGCCGCCGAGCTGGGCCGCGTCCGTACCGCCGTGATCTGCTCCCCCACCCCCCTCGGCCCCGACCTCACGATCGACCTCACCGCCCTCGGCGACGCCGCCCGCGCCCTGGCCGCCCGGCTGCGCCCGCACACCACCGTGCTGCTGGAGTCCGCCGTACCGCCCGGCACCACCGAGAACTTCCTGCGCCCCCTGCTCGAAGAGGGCTCGGGACTCACCGCCGGACGCGACTTCCACCTGGCCTGCTCCCCCAGCCGGCTCGACCCCGGCAACCGCACCCACGCCTACGCCTCCACCCCCAAGGTCATCGGCGGCCTCACCTCCGCCTGCACCGAGTCGGCCGCCGCCTTCTACGGACGGATCACCGACAAGGTCGTACGGGCCAAGGGGCCGCGCGAGGCGGAGATGACGAAGGTGCTGGAGACCAACTTCCGGCACGTCAACATCGCGCTGGTCAACGAGATGGCGGTGGCCTGCCACGACCTCGGCGTCGACCTGTGGGACGTCATCCGGTGCGCCGAGACCAAGCCCTTCGGCTTCCAGCCCTTCCGGCCGGGGCCCGGCGTCGGCGGCCACGGCGTCCCGGTCGACCCGGGCTGCCTCCCGTACAGCGGCCGCACGCCCGGCCACCCGCTGCGGATGGTCTCGCTGGCGCAGGAGATCAACGACCGGATGCCCAGCTACGTCATCCAGCGCTGCGCCACCCTGCTCAACGAGCACGGCAAGTCCGTCCGGGGGGCACGGGTGCTACTGCTCGGCGTCACCTACAAGCCGGACAGCGCCGACCAGGAGGCCGCCCCCGCCCGCGAGATCGCCACCCGGCTGATGGACATGGGCGCCCAGATTGGCTACCACGACCCGCACGTCCTGGACTGGCGGGTGCGCGAGCGCCCCGTCCCGCGCGCCGACTCCCTGTACGAGGCGGCCTCGGCAGCCGACCTGACCGTACTGCTCCAGCACCACCGCACCTACGACCTCCAGGGCCTCGCGGTCAAGGCCCAGCTCCTCCTGGACACCCGGGGCGCCACCCCGGCGGGGGCCGCGCACCGGCTCTGACGGTGCGTACCGCCCAGCGAGATTGCTAGTGACCAATTCCGGTGCGTACTGCTACCGTGCGGCGTCACAGAGCGCATACATGTTCGCGTCAAGTACGCGCATGCGCATTTCGCCCCAGGGGGAGACCCACCGTGAGCCAGCCCGTGCAGCCGCCGAACCAGCCCCAGCAGCCGTACGGCGGTCAGCCCGTCGACGGCAACCCGTACGCCGGCGGACCGGGCGCCCCCGCCCCCGCCGCCCCGAGCGGCAACCCCTACGGCGAGCAGCCCCCCGCCCCGACCGGCGCCCCCTACGGCCAGCATCCCCCGGCCCCCACCGGCAACCCCTTCGGGAACCCGCAGGGCCAGAGCGCCCCGTTCGGCGGCGGCGCCCCCTTCACCCCGGCTCCCCCGGCCCGCAACAACCTCGCCCTCGGCGTGCTGGTCGCCCTCGGCGCGGCGATCGTCGCGGGCATCCTGTACGGCGTGATCCTGGGGTCGATCGAGCGCGAGATCGGTTACGCGGCGGTCGGCGTCGGCTTCCTCGTCGGCTTCGCGGCGGCCAAGCTCGGCGGCGCCAACCCGGTGACCATCGCCGCGGCCGCCGTCTTCTCGGTCGGCGGTGTCTACTTCGGCCAGCTCATCGGCTACGCCATGGTGATGGCGGACGTCGCCCACGTCTCGTTCTTCGAGGTGTTCCTCGACCACTTCGACACCGTGACGCGGGTCTGGAAGGAAGAGGCCGACTTCATGCGGTACCTCTTCCTCGCCCTCGGCGCGATCGCCGCGGTCGGCGGCGCCAAGAAGGCGGGCTGACCCCCGTACGGCCACACGGAAGGGGCCCGGACCGCCAAGGCGGTGCGGGCCCCGTACCGGTGCGGGTAAGAGCGGGTAAGCGGGGGTGCTG